>JAJAYT010000468.1 GCA_026786085.1 Microcoleus sp. CAN_BIN18
AGCCCACCCACTCGCTACTTAGGATCGCAAATTAAATAATTTACACAAGTTTGTGGGACGGGCGGGACATCCCACAAGAATCATCAAATTGTAAGTTATTTGGATAATTTTCATTCCTTATCAGACTTTTTGGTTGAGATCGAAAGGTCGGTGAAAATAGCTGGTAGCCGAATTATAAAAGTAGAACCTTTATCCAACTCGCTGAATGCAGTAATGTCTCCGTCCATCATTTCGCAGAATTTCTTAGTAATTGTCAGCCCCAAACCAGTGCCGCCGTATTTCTTAGTAGTTGAAGAATCAGCTTGGGTGAACGGATCGAAGATTTTGGCTAACTGTTCGGAACTCATACCAATGCCGGTATCTTTGACCGTAAAAACAATCCAATCTTGAGGGGAAGATAACAGAGACAAGCTATTTTCAGCTTTGCCACTTCCTCTAGGCGCTCCTAATCTTTTGCCTCTCTTTTCAGCCTCGGCCGGGGTTTCGATGGAGCGGGTGACGGTGAAGGTAATTGCGCCGGAAGAAGTAAACTTGGAGGCATTGCTGAGCAGGTTGAGCAGGGACTGGCGGAGTTTAGTCAAGTCTGTCTGCATTGAGCCAATATTTTCGGGGCATTGTATTTCTAGGATATTACTATTTTTGTCTGCCATCGGGGCGATCGTTGCCGCTACTTCTTCAACCAGATTTTCAATGGTGAAGGTTTCGAGATGGAAATCGGTATGGCCTGCTTCAATTTTGGTCAAGTCCAGAATATCTTTAATTAACACTAGCAAATGCTGGCCGGCAGTGTTAATTCTCTGGAGGTCGTCGATGAACTCTTCGGCACCGAGGTCTCGGGCGTCTTCTTGGAGGATCTCGCTGTAGCCGATGATGGCATTGAGGGGGGTTCTGAGTTCGTGACTCATGTTGGCTAGAAAAATGCTTTTCGATTCATTTGCGGCTTCGGCGGCTTCTTTTCCCCGGCGGAATTCTTCGGAACGCAAGCGTTCTGTTATGTCGCTAGTCATGATTAAAACGCACTGACTGCTGCCAATGTCGATCAGCTCTACTGACAGCAGCCAGTCGCGTACTTCGCCGGCTTTGGTGCGAATTTTGATCTCTTGATTGCCGATCGAACTTTGTTCCTGCAACACCTGAGAAAGCCGTCGCCCGTCTTCTGAATTGACCCACATTCCTAACTCGCTGGCGGTGCGACCGATAAATTCCTGCCGCAACCAGCCTAATGAGCGCAAAAAGCTTTCGTTGGCATCGAGGAAGCGTCCGTCTGTGAGGGTGCAGATGCTGATACCAACTGGAGAAGCGTGAAACGCCTTGGAAAATCTTTCTTCGGAAGAACGCAGGGCTGCTTCGGCCCGCTTTCTGTCTGTGATGTCTTGGACGGTGCTGGTGATGTAGAGGGAGTTGACGGCGGCTTGTTCGCAGACTGTGCGCTGGCTGCCGTCGGGGAGTACGAGCCGGTAGTCGATAATGTAGGGCTGTTGCTGAAATAAAGCGGCTTCGATCGAGCTTTTGACTAATTCTCTGTCTTCGGGGTGCACATATTTCAAGAAGGTTTCGAGGCTGGGTTCAAAAGTTCTCGGCCGCTGTCCCAGGATGCGATAAATTTCCTCTGACCACCGCAATTGCTGGGTGTTGCGGTCTAAGTCCCAGTTGCCTAGCTGGGCGATGCGCTGGGCGTTGGCGAGGCTGGCTTCGCTGGCGCGCAGGGAGGCTTCTGCTTGGTGGCGTTCCGCGACGGTGGCTGCTAAGACTAAGCCTGTGACGGCGATGACGGCGATGAAGGCTTGCAAAGATAACAGTGCTTGGGGGATGCTGCTAGCGTGTTTGAGAAAGGGGCCGCTACCTCTGGCTATACCCCAGATGGCAAAGCCGCAGAGGATGAAGTTGGCGAGGGCCGTGTAGCGCTGGCCGAATCGAAAAGCTGCCCAAACTACTAGGGGAAATGGTAAGTATTCGAGGGGATAGCGGGCGTAGGCGGCGCGGGTGCGGGAGCAGAAGACTAGCCAGCCGAGTGCTAGCAGCAGCAGCAGCCAAATCGCTCGTTCAATCTGCTGGCGCTTGGTTATGGCTGAGGGTAATTTGCGCCATGTCAGCAGCAGCGGGGCGACGAGCAAAATTCCCATCGCGTCTCCTACCCACCAAGTCCCCCAAATCGTGCCTAAGTTGCTCCAGCTAGATAAACCGGTCAAACACACGAGAATGCTGCCGATGCTGGAGTTGATCAGGGTAGATCCGAAGGCTGCTAGTCCGACTATTCCTAAAACGTCTTTGAGCCGATCGAGCTCGGCGCTAAAGTTAATCCTCTGCAATAGATAAGTTCCCGTCCACGCTTGCAGGGTTCTGGCGCTCGCTGAGATCAAAGCAATGCCGATGTTGGCCGATGGTACGCTCATGCTGACCAAGAAGCCTCCGATCGCAATTCCCGGCCACAGTTGCCGCCCGAACAGCAGCAGAGCGACTTGGGCAATTCCTGCTGCTGGCCACATCGGATAGATTTCTGAACTCAGGGTGAGGCTGGAAATTGCGAATTGCGATGCCGCATAGTAGATTAGGGCGATCGCACCTACTGTGAGAAAGTACCGCCAGGAATGTCCTTTGATTGCGTTAAGGAACTTTGTCTGCATTGTCGTTTGGGGAAAAGGTGGACGGTTATTGGGGTCTCAGTAGGTGGCACGGGACAGGCACTGGGTAGGGAAAACGTTTCTATTAGGTGATGGTAGGTCATGGGTGGTAGGTAGGGGGAGAACCTTTTGAGATAACTTTTTGTGGAGCCGTTGAGGGTGTTTTTTTTTTGCTGTGCGGTCTAAGCTGCATAAAGAAGTGTTGGAAGTATCCTTTTTTGCCAATATAAACCCACAGACTAGACTTGTTGCAGATATTTGTTATTAAGAGGTCAACCGCAGATGTGGGGCAGATATACGCAGATATACGCAGATGATTTCAAGGGAGGAAAGCGATTGAGTGTTGTCGATCGTCTATTAATCATAGCGATTCTCAATTAAGTGGAGCGATCGCCAGTTGTTTGACCAATTACTTTTTTCCCAATTCCCAATCTGTACCTCACTTTGCAATATCTAAGGTTAGTGTCAAACGATCTTGAGCTTCTTTAAGAGCATCTTGGGGATTGCGGCCGAGGAGGGTTGCTTCTATGGCGCGACCTGCATTTTCTGACAGGCGGGAGTAACCTGAGATGATTGGGCGCGATCGAGCCCAGTTCATTTGTTCTAAAAATACTTTCAAAACAGGCGTTTTTTCCACAAAGTTTTGATAAGTTTGGCTCTGTCTCGATTTTAAGTTAATTGGCAAGTAACCTGTTCCCAATGCCCATGCTGTTTGGAATTCTTCACCTACAACATATTCTAAGAACTCTAGAGCAGCTTTTTCGCGTTCTGGCGAGGTTTTCATTAAAAATAGGTTTTCACCCCCAACGACGGCGGCGCGGCGTTTGAGGATTGGTATGGGCATGACTGCGTAGTCGATCGGGCTTTGCTGCAATTGTGCTAGCGTCCACGGCCCGGTGATTTGCATCGCAACTTTGCCGGCGATGAAGTTGTCGAGCTCGTAACCGCGTTCGGGTGCTGACAGTATGGCGGAACCTTCTGTTAACAAGTCCTGCCATAATTCCAAGGCGGCGAGAGAACCCGGACTGTCTATTTGAGGTACGGAACTTTTCGTGGTTTCTGCTTTGAAGTCGCCGCCGGCGCTGAACATCAATGGTAGCCAAGTAAATACTGTCCATTCTCCTTTGCCTAGAGAGAGCACTATGCCGTGTTGGTCTGGGCGGCCGTCTCCGTTGGTGTCTCGTGTGAGCGATCGGGCTGCTTGCTTTAATTGCGCCCAATTCTGCGGCACTTCTGTGATTCCTGCGGCTTTAAATAAGCTGGGACGATAAAATATAGCCGCGTTATTTGTCGCTAAGGGAACTGACCAAATGTGTCCGTCGAGTTCCATTGACTCGAACAGTGCCGGATAAATTTCGGCTTTCCGGGGCGATTTATCCAGCCATTCTTCTAAGGGTTGAATTGCGTTTAGTTCGGCTAATTTTCCGCCAATTGTGGGAACGTTCCACAGCAAATCCGGCGGTGCATTTCCTACTATTGCTGTGAGGATTTTTGGCATTTGTTGGTCTGGCTGTCCGATGTAAATTGGTTTTACTTGGATGTGAGGATGTGTTTTGTTGAATTTGTCCGTAAGAGTTTGAAATACATCACGATTGGGTGGGGGATTGATGCCGTGCCACAGTGTTAGTTCGATTGTATCGCTGTTCTTTGAGGTGTTTTGGCAGCCGCTTAATATTAGTAAATTTAAGGTTAGTAAAAGGCAAAAAATTAGTTTAAACTGCATTTTAATTGTTTTGGATAATTTGGATGAAATCATTTTTTAGTTGCCTTCAGGGAAGAAGATTTTTTTTAACCGCAGGTGGACGCGGATGGACGCGGATGGTTAGAGGTTGTTCAACAGTCGATCGTTAGTTGACTGATGAGGGCGACTTCTAACTGGAAAGCAGAGGACGATCGTAATCAATAGTTTTCTTTTAATTTCTCCCTAACAGGAAGAGGCGTTAAACTAATTCTTTCTGGTGCAACCAAATTTTGCGTAATTCCTGGATAATTATTGATTTTCCCACTACAATCCGTACATAGTTATTATTTTGGTGACTCGCCATGAATAATCCCCTGCCAGATCCCGGACACAATAACCCGCAATCTCAACTCAATGATTTTCTGCAATCTTTAGACACCGACACGCCGCAGACTGTGCAACATTCAGACCTCAACTTAACACCAAATCATTTACCGGACTATTCTCAACAGCCTAATTTTATCCAGACTAACCAACAAGACATTGTACCAGATTTCTCTCAAGCTGCACGGGCAGACAGTAACCAAAACCATGACTCGCATCAAACATCAGGTTTAGATTCACATCATCAACAAGTTTGGACAGTCAACTCTTCCTATGCAACTGTTCCTGGGTGCGATCGTACCATGAACGGCCCTCACATAGATATCCGGGATGACGGTCACATATATCTGCATCAGCTAAACGGTCACACCGTTGATGTCGGTGATGTTCGAGGCCATGCCATGTATAATTCATCTGGGCGGGAAGTCGGTTACTTCAAAGACAATGGAGAAGTCTATAAATATAATTATCAATCAGCGGATAATTTTATCGGTAAAATAGAGAATGGTCACATTTATAATGTAGACCATAAAGAAATAGGACGCGCTGATACAAATTTAGAGGGTGCAGCCCACCTATTATTTGCAGTAGGAGGCGGTGCAAAAACTTAATTGATTAATTATGGTTACGCGGCGGCTGAGAAACCGGGTTTTTTCCGAAATACTTCGTTATTACGAAAAGACTCCCGAAAAACCCGGTTTCTTGTGGCTACATGGGAGGTGAGAAACCGGGTTTTTTCCGAAATATCTGGTTGTCACCCAAAAACTCCCGAAAAAACCCGGTTTCTTGGAGACAAAGAGGAAATCAAAAGGATCGATATATAATGATCGCATACTTTATCGAGGCATAGTTAACAATGAGCGTTAGTTTAAGTATTGCAGAAATCAAAGAAATTATTGCACAGCTACCAGTTTCAGTATTAGAAGATTTACTGCACCAAATCCAAGAAAAAATAGAAACTGAGAAATTCATGCAGCTAGCCGAAAGTGGTTTCTCTGAGTGGTACGATCCAGAAGAGGATATTTATGAGTCAAAAACCTAATCCCGGAGAAGTCTGGTTAGTTTCTTTTCCTTTCAGTGATTTAACTATTAGTAAACTTAGGCAAGCTTTAGTTGTGGCTAGACACCGCCAAGAATTAATTATTTTAGGGATTTTCTCGAAAATTCCCTCTGGCAATTTACTTCCAATTTGGGTATTGATTGCGGATACAAATTCAAATTTTCCACAGACTGGTTTGTTGAAAACATCTCTAGTTAGGGCGGATAAAATTACCACTGTTAATGAGTCAGTTTTTGACAGAAAGTTGGGCGAGTTACCATCAGATTTGAGCAGATTAGTCAGTTTAGCATTGAAAGTTTCTCTTAATCTTGTCAACGAATTTTAACCATTAACCACTGGAGCAAATTTTATGACGAAAGCATTACCAGGCAAAAAAAGTGTTTTGGTTCAGATTAGAGATGATGCTAATGCGAAACTTTTTCCGACAAAAGATCAAGCAGATATCCAAGCTGAAACCGCCCTCTCTATTGCTAACATCAATGCAGATACTGCGATTTCTATTGCCAAAATTAATTCAGAAAACGCTAATAAACAAATAAAACTACAAGAAAATATTTCTATTCTCCAAGCCTTGCAACATCAAGCCACCCTTGAGGTCACAAGGGAACAAGGCGAATCAAACCGAGATTTACAGCAATACCTCGCAGACATGAATATTGCTTTTCAAGCCAATGAAGGCACACTTAACCGCGAATTACAAGACAAATTAGCGCAATTAAATTGGGATTTTCAAGCCAATGAAGGCCAACTCAACCGCGAACACAGCGCCCAACTAGAAGTATTGCGCGCCGAATTGCAAAAATTCTGCATCGCCGAACAGCGTCAACTCCAACTAGACTTAAAACAGTTAGATGCACTCCTAGCACGAGAAATTGCTCAGGCAAATCGCGAAACAGCAATTGCCGACATTGTCAAGCAACAAAACCTACAAAATTCCCCAATTCTCGTCACCGCTGAAAACATTATTGCCAACATAAACCCCGAAGATACACCCATTTTACGAGTTTTCTTATCACCGCCAGTCTTGACTCACGATGCTGCTAAACCAACTCAAAACTTTCCGGTATCTGAGGAATTTTTAAGCAATTATCTGCGAAACTTCCTAGACAAGTATATCACCGATGGTCGGCCAGTGCAATTTATGGGCGGTTATTGGCGGAGTAATGTTTTTCGGGAAGAAGCGGCGGCGGAAAACTTATTTGCAGGTTTGCGCGTGATTCCTACTCTAATTTTAGATTCATCCGCCACGCCGGATGACTTTTATTTGCGCTTTGGTTTTTGGCATATTAATTTTAAAAAATATCGCTACAAAACCCCAATTAATCAGTTAGCTTGGGTTGAGGTATTGTATGATTTTGCCAAACAACGGGCTGTGAATTGGCAAACAAAACGACAAACGTATATTGACTCTGGTAAGCCTGTGGCTGATTTTGATAGCCGTTATGGTGAGGAAACAGTTAAACGCTATCAGCAAAATTTACGAACCTCGGAAATCGAACGCGGTGCCCTAGAGGAAGGAGAAGATTTAAGCGAAATTCATCGCCCTTATCATTTACACAAAAATGATTACAATGATTTGGCTGAATTTATCGGGATATCCCATGCTTTAATCGCCGGGTTAATTGTTGATGAATATTGTCTGATGTTTCTGCCTCCAGATGAGCGAAAAACACCTTTGCTACCGCAGTTTCTCCCGGAAATGTTGGCAAAAATGCCCGCTGAGGAACAGCAGATTATCATAGAAATTGCTGTGGGTTATTATCAGGGATTGTATGATAATTTGGCTGAAGAAGAGTCGGCATTAATTCCTGATTTGCGTTTAGATTTAGCTGTATCTCTGTTGAGTTTGGCTGACAAGCAGTGGGCCGCAGCACAGTTATATTTGTCTGTCCAAGATTGGTTAAAGCTGCATGGTTTGCCGATTCCAGAACAAAGTCAGTTATTAAATGCTTTGGCTGCGGCTTTAACCATTGATGATTTTCCCTATGTAACCCAGCTAAATCAATGTTTGCAAGGTTTGGGTGCGGATTTACAACTAAGCGTCATTGAGTCTTATTGGCAACGGGGTTTACAACGGGCAAAAAATGGGGAATATTCCTTGGCAATTGCTGATTTTAATCAAGTTTTACAGTTAGACGGTTCTCGCTTTGAGGCGAATTTTCAGCGCGGTTTGGCTTACGCTCAAATTGGTGAGTATCAGGGTGCGATCGCAGATTTTGACCGGGTATTGCGACTTAATCCCAATGACGCTGATGTTTACCACCATCGCGGCTTAGTTTATCAGAAATTAGGACAGTTAGAACGGGCAGTTGAAGATTTTAATCTAGCCTTGCAACTTAATCCGAGTTTACCGGATGTACTGCACATTCGCGATGTGGCTTTGGGTGTATTAGAGGAGAGAAAACGGGATGCGGAAGCTGAACGCCAGCGTCAAGAAGCAGAAGCTGAACGCCAGCGTCAAGAAGCAGAAGCAAAAGAACATCAACGTCAAAAAGCCGAAGCAAGAGAACGCCAGCGTCAAGAAGCAGAAGCAAAAGAACGTCAACGTCAAAAAGCCGAAGCGGAACGTTTGCGCCGGGAGGAAGAAGCGAGTAAAGGTAAAGCATTTACTTTTGAAATTATCACGGTGGATAAGCAGGGGAAGCCAAGTAATAAACAGTCTGGGAAAGCTTATCAAAAAGATGAAGATTTAGGCAATGGAGTGAAACTGGAAATGGTGCATATTCCAGCGGGTAGTTTTATGATGGGTTCACCGTCGGGAGTAGGTAATCATAATGAACGCCCGCAACATAAAGTTACATTTGCGAAACCATTTTATATGGGAAATATGCCATTACCCAAGAACAATGGCAAGCTGTGATGGGAAATAACCCTTCTTATTTTAAAGGTGGGAAACGTCCTGTAGAACAAGTATCGTGGCATGATGCGGTAAGTTTTTGTCAGAAGCTGTCTTGGAAAACTGGAAAAACCTATCGTTTGCCGAGTGAGGCCGAATGGGAATATGCTTGTCGGGCCCGAACAACTACAGCTTTTCACTTTGGGGAGACAATTACTAATAAGTTAGCTAATTTTCAGGAAGCTATAGCGCAAACAAACTATGTTGGTAAATATCCTCCAAATGCCTTTGGTTTATACGATATGCACGGGAATGTTTGGGAATGGTGTGCTGATCATTGGCGTGGCAATTATAACGGTGCGCCATCTGACGGTAGTTCGTGGACAACTGGCGGAAGTGATAACCGGGTGCTGCGTGGTGGTTCGTGGGACTGCTATGCGTTCGATTGCCGTGCTGCCTTCCGCGACTACCTCTCTGCGGGCAACTCGAACAGGTGCAGGGGTTTTCGTGTTGCGGTAGCTTTGGCTGTCCCTTCCTCCCCGTCTTCTCTGTGAGGACTCTTGTTTGCTCTTTTTCCCCTTTTGCCCTTTGCTCTTTTTCCTTTTCCCTCTAGCGGGTTAGCACTCAATTTTTTTTTTCGGGGAAGTGGCGCATGAGTGGGTAGAAACCGGGTTTCTTCGTAGATGTTTAGTTTCTTGAATCGGTTAAATAGGCACAATTTCGGTAGGGGCGGGTTCGCCGAAATATTGGTAGCCCACAAACAATTTCACTAAACCCGCCCCCACCCCACCAACAACCTCAAATAACCCTGAAAATCTGATTATTTAGCATCTGCGTGAGGCGGGGCGGGTTTAGAGGATTTGTCGATGGGTGACAAATATTTTGGTGAACCCGCCCCTACAGGTTTTTGATATGAGTGCGCCGAAATAAATCGATTTATTTTGGAAAAATCACCTTTTTTGTGCTAAAATCCTTCTAAGGAAAAACTGTCTATCGTTAAAAAAACTATGATTTAATTAAAGCGATCGCGCTTACCAAATTTAGGCTAAAATAGACTGATTACAACCTCAGCCGAACAATGACTCCCGCTGAAAAAATATCTCTTTTTCAACAAGCAATAGAAACCGTAGAATCTCTTTCACCCGAAGAGCAGACTATCCTGATCGATATCATTCAAAACCGACTTAAACAACAGCATCGAGATGAACTGTTACAAGCAGTTGCAGAGTCAGAGCAAGATTATGCACAAGGCAATGTACGTCGTGGTACAGTTGCCGACTTGATGGCGGAGTTGAAGGAGTGAAAACCTTAGTCTGGAGTTCAGCTTTTAAGAAATGGCGAGATTAGGCTTCAAAAGACAAGTATGCAAATGCTTAAAGATATTATCTCGGTTAAGCCGTTAGAATTATATCAACTACATCTCAAGTTTGAAGACGATATAGAGGGAGTTGTTGATATCAGTCAACTGATTGAATTCACGGGAATCTTTTCCCCTTTAGAAGACCTGAGTTACTTTGTTCAAGTCAAAATTAATCCAGATTTGGGAACTGTTTACTGGGAAAATGGAGCAGATTTAGACCCAGATGTTTTGTATTCAATTATTACAAATCAGCGAATAGCCACCTATGAAAAAGAGTCCGTCAGTCGATTTTAGATTTGAGATTGCTAAACGAGTGAAAAATTGATTTAAATGTCACAACAGCTTATGATTTAATTAAGGCGATTTAATTAAGGCGATCGCGACTTCCTAAAAGCAATAAAATAGGTTTATGTTCACCCCCGATCGCGCAATCCACTCATGCTATGCTGACGGCACAATAGTATTTGAACAACAAGAGCCAAAACGCTTACCAGGAAGTAACAGACCCCTGCCTGACAGCAGCGCTATTGGGCCTCATTCACAACTGCGATGGGATATAATTAATCATAGAATTTATCAAGCTCGTGAATTTGACAGTAACGGCTATCCAGTTCGCGATATTGACTTCACCAGTCCCACCTATAGAAATGGCAACCCACGCCCCAACCATGCACCTCCCCCTCATCAACACCTGTGGCAATTTAACGATCGCCAAATTGGAGTGCGATCTGGTTTCAAAAGACAAGGCGGTGGTGGTTCTCCCTTAGATATACCATAAAAACAGGACTAAAAACCATGCGCGGTATTACGATTAGTGACTCAACCCCTGACGGTTTTCTCGCCGTCAACCTCATAGATATTCTAGAGATCATCGCCCCCGCAATTTCAACGACTCAGTGGCAAATTACCAACCTAGAATGTCTAGGAACAACAGCCGAAAAACTTTATCAAATAGCAGACAATCGGCAATTAATTTCCAGTAAATTGTTGTTGAAATTAGTAGCAGAAATCACGCAAGTAATTGACGGCAAGTTTCAAGGCTATCTTCTGAATGAAAATCAGCCTTGGTTAATAATCACCGCAGTAGATAGTAGCGCCTACGATGTTGAAACTGTAGATGAAAATATCCTAAATCAAATTAGACAGCAGTTTCAGCAAATTAGTGAATTGCCGATACTTTTAACTGTATAGTATGCAGATGCTTAACATCGACCCTGTAATATGTTATTGTTTTTTGTGGCTGTTCTACTTAACTAAAAATCTATGAAAATTGTTTTTTTCGGCACTCCCGATTTTGCTGTTCCCACTTTGTCCAGTTTGCTGAGTCATCCCGAATTTGAGGTGGTGGGTGTGGTGACTCAGCCGGACAAACGCCGGGGAAGGGGCAATAAATTGATGCCTTCACCTATTAAAGATGTGGCCTTAAATCACAGTCTCCCGGTTTTCCAGCCGCGCCGAATTAAGAAGGATGCGGAAACTATTGCTATGTTGCGGGAAACGGAGGCTGATGTTTTTGTGGTGGTGGCTTACGGCCAGATTCTTTCTCAAGAAATTCTAGATATTCCTAGTTTGGCTTGCGTTAATGTTCACGGTTCAATTTTGCCGAAATATCGCGGTGCGGCACCGATTCAGCGATGTCTTTTTGATGGGGAAAAGGAGACTGGTATTACTACTATGCTGATGGATGCTGGGATGGATACTGGGGCGATGTTGTTGAAGACTTTTGCTGGTATTTCGCTGTTGGATAATGCTGATTCTTTGGGGGATAGGTTGGCGGATGTTGGGGCGGATTTGTTGACAGAAACTTTGGTGATGTTGAGGGATGGGAAGGTTGATGCTGTTGTTCAAGACGATGCTGAGGCGACTTATGCGCCGATGATTAAAACGGCGGATTTTGTGCTGGATTGGTCGCAAAGTTCGATCGCCCTTCATAATCAAGTTAGGGGTTTTTTCCCGGATTGCACGACGACTTTTCGCGGTAATTCTCTGAAAGTGATCGCAACTGTACCCGTCGCCCCGGAATATTGGCTGCAAATGCCGCCGGAGTTGAGGGTTTTGGAACGCGATTGGCCGCTTTTAGCCCAGTTGTCGGGCGCAAATGGGGAGGTTGTCAGGGTTGTGAAGGGCTTGGGGGCGATCGTCCAAACTGGCGATGGTTTGCTATTATTGCGGGAGGTGCAGTTGGCGGGGAAAAAGGTGCAGTCTGGGGTGGACTTTGCTAATGGTGCTCGGTTGGCTGCGGGTGAGATTTTTGGGGTTTAAATTGTAGGTGTAGCCCGTCGGGGCGGGTTTCTAGATATTGTGGATTTGAATCACAGATTGTTGGTGAACCCGCCCCTACAAGTATTATGGTTAATTTGTTAGACATGATATTACCTAAAATTCGACTAAAACTTCCTCTTCAATGCCCAATAAATCCCGCGCAGCATCTAACATACTCTCAGTAATATCTTTCAAATCTTCCCGACTTGCTAAATAAGTTTTCAAAGCATCTAACGGTTCTATACTATTATTAGCATTCAATTCCGGCAACCTCGGCCTCGCTAGCTGACTGACTAATTCCGGCTGGATTGTGTAGCTGTGGGCTTCGCCCAGAAGTGCGTGCAATTCGGCGTTATCAATTAAGTCTAATTGTTCCGATCGCAATTGGTAGATTAATCTCACCACAGCATCTTGGATTTCCTTCTTCCCAATGGCTTTAACCAAGTCAGCTTGCGGGGTTTCCGATTCAGACACCTTTACCTTAATCGTCAGAAACACTCGCACGGGTAACGCGCAAAATTCCCATTCGGCTTTCCCGCGTGCCAAATTAACTAACACAAAGCCTTTGTCTTCTTTCTCTTCGCTAAAGTCAACTCGTTCGATGCTTCCGGGATAAATTACGGGCGGATCATTGCTAGCGTTGAGATTTTGGTGTTTGTGGACATGGCCGAGGGCAACGTAGTCAAAACAAGGGCGTTTTAGCATCGCAACTGGAATGTTAAAACCTTTGCCAACTGCTAAAAATCTTTCTGCACCTAAACTCGCTTTATCTGCCATTAAGTGTGCTAAAAGTATAGTGGGAATGTTTGGATCTAGACGGCGGATTTCGCCTTCCATTGCGATCGTCAGTTTTTCGGTTAATAATTGGTTAACATCGCTCACAGAAAGGCTTTCAGTCTCCGATCGCGTCATTAAGGTCGATCGCGTCAACCAAGGCAGCGTCACCACCTGTACAGCGCCATTACGGGTGTGTATGAGGTGAGTTTCCAGGCGATCGCCTACAATAAACTTAGGTATACCCAAAGTCCGATAAATTCCCAAACTCGCGCCGCCTTGTCCCTGGGAATGTTGGTCGTGATTTCCTACTAACAAAACCGTCGGAATTTGGGCATCAACCAAGCGGCTGAATTGGCACGCAAAAGCCTCTTTGACAAACGGTGGCGGCGTGGAATCGGGGAAAGCGTCGCCGCCGAATATGACTAAATCTACGGGTTCAGAAATCGCTCTATCCATACATTTGCTCAGAGTCGCCGCGAAGTCTTCTAAGCGTGTATTTAAACCAGTTTCTGGATTGACGCGCCCGTGGGAAAAGCCGCTTCCCATGTGAATGTCTGAAAGGTGTAAGATTTTAATCATTGTTTTTTTCGTGAGTTACAATTTAGGTTCGTAGTGAGGACTTTAGTCCTTTTTTCGCTTCTGAAGAAGGACTAAAGTCCTCACTACAAACCAGTTACAATTTAGGTTCGTAGTGAGGACTTTAGTCCTTCTTTCGCTTCTGAAGAAGGACTAAAGTCCTCACTACAAACCAGGTTTAAGGTTTTTGCTAAGGTGCGGGCGATGTTGTTTCATCGATCACAATGTAATGCCGGGGACTTTTTGATAAACTTGTTCGATTGGGCAGCGAAAATCTATACTCGTCAACTCTAACTCATCTCCTTGTCGGTAAATCTGAGAAACCCAATTCCCCTCAGCATTGAGTCGAAAACATTCAATTTTGATTTCCGATTGAGTGACAAGCACATATTCCTGCAAACTTGATGCAGTCTGGTAATCGGCAAATTTATCGCCTCTGTCAAAACTGGCCGTTGACGGCGACAAGACTTCAATAATCAAAGACGGATACAGGATAAAATCATCGGTGGAATTTATCTCTCTTTCATCGCAAATAACTGCTATATCGGGGTAGTAATAGCAATTGGCCTCTTCCAATCGGACTTTTATATCTGATGTGAGAACGATGCAGTCAGTATCATCAAGATGATTTCCCAGCCGCCTTACTAAATTGCTAGAAATAATGATATGGGGCTTTTTTGCACCAGTCATTGCATAAACGTGTCCGCGTCTGTATTCGTGTTTGATCGGACTTACTCGTTCGCCTTCTAGGTATTCTTCTGGTGAAATGTAGAAATTGTTTTTACTGATTACCATTGATTTGTTCTCGGTTGATTTTGTGCGATAATATTTGTTTGAATTCGCAGATTTTGGTAGGGACACGGCAATGCCGTTTCCCTACAAATTTAACAAAATTCCAAAAATCGAGCGTGCCACAATTTGCCACTTTCTGTCAATCCTTGCGATCGCACTTTAATTTTGACATTTTTCTGGTTAACCTCGTAACGTCGGGCTATTTCCTGCATTTCCTCCCCGCTAAACCCCGTTCCTACTGTTCCCATAGGCACTAATTTGCCATCTATTTCTTGCGCAACTTTAATGGCGCTAAACGGCCGCCCCGTAACTTTTGTCGCCGTCAGTCCGACAATAAACAGGTCTAATTCCAGACAGTATTTAGTCCTCACCATCGGAAACTTCTTAATATCTTTGCCGCCGACATAGCGACAGTTATGCAAAACCCAAACTTCCCCTTCTCTATTCTCAGATTCTTGCAGATTAGCGAGTAAAACTTTTTCGGCTTGGGTGCGAGATGTTGGTACAATTTCAAAGGCTGGTGATAAACTTGCTAGCATTTCACCAATTTCAACTCCGGCTGCAATTCGTGCTGATTCTGCGAGAATGGTTAAATCATTCTGTTTGAAAAACAAACATTTAAAAATGGCATAAATTGCTGATGGTTGAATTGTGGGAAAACCGCTTTCAATATTAACTGTAGCAGCTTGCGCGCCTGTGCGGTGTTCGCTCCCACTATGACTTTTGTAATACAATTCACCGTCTAAAACAAAAGTACCAATCTTAGCTGCTGTCTCGATTAAGGCTTGTTCGATCGCAATTGAGGGCTGTTGTCGCAGATTTGTCGATCGCGATTGGTAGTATACTTTATCTGGTGTCGCAATGACCACAACTCGGTTGCCGTCCCGCTTTGGCTGTCCCCAATAATCGGGATTTTCGATGTAATACGAACGTTCACTCGGCGCGTCAACTGGCTGCATTGTGACAATCCGTCCCGGCTGCAAGTTTGGTGGCAATTCGGCGACTACGGGATTGTTGACAGTCTCAACTTTAGCAGCGGTAGTTGGTTTTGCTGTAGGAGCAGGATTGGTGGTAGAGTTGTTGGGAGTGTTTTTAGTCGGCTTTTCTCCAGTTTCCAATTCAAACGCTCTTTTCCAAAATCCCATTGCCATTTCCGGGTATCCTTCCGACTCCGCACACAGTGCAAAACCAATCACTTTTGCCGTACCAATACCGCGTCCATAATCAGATAAGTATTGCAGGGCACCCGCTTCACCCATCAAGTGTAATTCTCGTTGGACAATGCGATTGTTCCAGCGTTCTCGAATGTCGGCACTGATTTTTTTTGCTGCTTTTCGCTTGGCTTCTGCGTATTCGGTGCAGTCCATACTGCCTCCTGTTTGTAGGGATACTTGTAGACTATACTAAATCTTGATTGATTAGTCAAGCCAATTGGTAAACAGGCTTTACAGCCTGTTCCACAAACAGGTTATGCTAAGACTAGAATTTAAGATTGAGTAGAATTGTACTCTTATGATCAGATTGATTTTGTATAGCAAACCTGGATGCCACTTGTGCGAAGGGTTGCAAGAAAAACTCCAACAAATTGAAAGCCTCAACTTACAACTAGAAGTGCGAGATATTACCGATAGCGATGACTGGTTTCAAGCTTACCAGTACGAAGTGCCAGTTTTGTATAAAGTTGAGATTCAACCAAACAATTCTGCGGGTGATGCTGTATTCTCCCCTGAACAATTGTTGCCCCGTCCTTCTCCCCGCTGTAGTGTAGCTCAATTGAAGCAACTGTTACAGAAATATTTGTACACTGATCAGTCAGAATAGATTCAACACATTCAAATGAGGATTTTTTGACATGAAATTGAGAGAATTGTTAGCAGCGGTTCCCAGTATTTCCTTTGACGCGCAACATCCGGCACTCGATGCTGAAGTCACGGGTTTATCCACTAATTCCCATGCTTGCAAGCCGGGGGATTTGTTTTTGGGAATGCCGGGGACGCGCGTAGATGGGGGGGATTTTTGGAAAAGTGCGATCGCCAATGGTGCAATTGCCGCCATAATTTCTACCCAAGCAGCGGAGAAAACACCCCCCCAACCCCCCCTTAGCAAGGGTGGGCTAGAAGACCTTCCTTGCGTTATTCCAGCGGGGGATATGACTCAAGTTTGTGGTCTAATAGCAACTGCATTTTACGGCAATCCAGCTAGTAAATTAAAACTTGTTGGGGTTACGGGGACTAATGGCAAAACTACAACTACTCATTTGATCGAATTTTTGCTGAATCAAATGCAGTTACCTGCGGCGATTTTTGGCACGCTTTATACTCGCTGGCCTGGTTATGAGAAAACTGCACTTTACACTACACCTTTTGCGGTTGACCTGCAAAAGCAATTGGCAGAAGCTGTAGTGGCTGACTGTAAATACGGCGTGATGGAAGTTAGTTCTCACGCTTTGGCACAGCAACGAGTTTTGGGCTGTACTTTTGAAGTTGCTGTGTTTACAAACTTGACTCAAGACCATCTTGATTATCACCGTGATATGGAAGATTATTTTGAGGCGAAAGCGCTTTTGTTTAGTCCAGATTATTTCAAAGGTCGGGCTGTTGTTAATATTGACGATGCCTATGGACGGCGAATAGTTGAAACTCTCAAGTCTGAGCAGGTTTGGAGTTATAGCACTAGCGATAAAACTGCTGATTTGTATGCTGATAATTTGCAATATCAGCCTAATGGAGTGACAGGAATTCTTCACACTCCTCAAGGCAAAACTGCTTTTACTTTGCCTTTGGTTGGTCAATTCAATTTATCCAATATGTTGGCTGCTGTTGGTGCTGCTTTGGAGTTGGGTTTAGATTTGTCGGCAATTGTAGGGAAGCTATCAGAGTTTTCTGGAGTTCCCGGACGGATGGAACGGGTGCAAATTAGTCCTGACCAAGATATTAGCGTAATTGTGGATTACGCGCACACTCCTGACAGTTTGGAAAACTTGTTGAAGGCTTCGCGGCCGTTTATTCCGGGTCGGATGATTTGTGTGTTTGGTTGCGGTGGCGATCGCGATCGCACTAAACGCCCAATTATGGGTAAAATCGTGGCAGAATTAGCCGATTTAGCTGTGGTTACTTCCGACAATCCCCGCACTGAAGTTCCCGATCGCATTCTAGATGATGTCATAGCAGGTATTCCCGCCGAAGTCAAGCCGATCGTGATATGCGATCGGGCCACTGCAATTCGCACTGCAATTATGGACGCTAAACCCGGAGATGGCGTGCTGATCGCCGGAAAAGGACACGAAGATTATCAGATTTTGGGTACTGAAAAAGTGCATTTTGACGATCGAGAACAAGCCCGAAATGCCCTGAAAGAAAGAATGAACCAGCTTAGCAGTTAGTTAACAAAGTATGCTGAACCCGAACTTCTTAAAAAAGTCCGGGTTCAGCAATCAATAACTAGCAAATAACACTTAACAAAAATAATATAAAGATCAGTAATTATACTCAGATACAATTCGACTAGCACTATTATAATTGTGTCAAACACCTTTAAAAAAACACCAGTCGTTATGATTTAAATCACTCAATATCAAGTTCTAGATCACATTCAATCAGGTATTGGTATTGCCATCGTCAGATACTATCAATTGCATCTGTAACAAACAAAAAATCATTATCAAACCATTGCGTCAGATCGTCGTTGAAAAACACGGGGGTGCGATCGAGGTAAATTCGCGATCGGGTTCAGGGACGCAATTTGTAATATCATTGCCGATCGCCTCATAAATAGTATCGATAACAATATTATCAAACAGGCAATAACCCATGAGCAAGTTTAGCATTAAACCAAATAAAACTTTACCTTTACAATTTGTATTAGTAGTACCCTTTGTACTGCAAATCTTTGCGGCTGTAGGTTTGGTGGGCTATTTATCATTCATAAACGGGCAGACAACTGTCAACGATCTGGCAAATCAGTTGATAAATAGCGCCACTAAGCGAGTAGATGACCAGTTAAATAACTATCTAGCACTGCCACAACAACTGACCGAGGTGACAGCAGATGCGATCGCCAGCGGGCAACTTGACCTAAATAACCCCAAAACCAGCGAACTCTATTTCTGGCGACAATCAAAAGCCTTCCCCACGATTAGCTATTTCGGTTATGTCCTGCCGGATGGCAGAGAGGTCGGGGCGGGGCGCTATTTAAATCCCAAACAGATCACCCTCTATGAAAACCTTCCCCGAGGCAAGGCATCAGACTACACCAGTGATGTTTTAGGACACCGGGGCAAGCTGATTCAGACCTTCGACTTTGATGTTCTCAAACTAAATATGTATATTCGGTCAACCCAATCTAAAAAACCGTTCTGGGCAGAAATCTCTGGACTTACAATCAACAATATTCAAGTGTCTGAGACAGGTGCTGAAGTACAGGCTGGAGGTGAAAGTGAAAATGTAGGAGACCTGTCAGATTATATAACTGTTCCAGCAGTTTATCCGATCTTCGATCGACAGGGAAAGTTTTTAGCTACTTTAATATGCCAGTTGCAGCTTAACGACATCAATAGATTTTTAAAGAGTCTCAAAATTAGCCCCTCTGGGCAGGTTTTTATTGTTGAGCCAGATGGTAAAATAGTGGCAAGTTCTGGCAAACAACCGATTCTCAACAAACAGAAAAATTCAGTAGAACGGTTTACAGTATTCACCATTCCCGATCCGTTGATTCAAACAATCGCCAGTCAAATTCAACAAGATTCAGGCAGCTTGCAAGCCATTCAGACGAATCGCGAATTGAGATTTAAATACAACAACCAGGGTTATTTTACCCAAGTCACTCCTTGGAAAGATAAGTATGGACTGAATTGGCTGATTGTGGTGACGATACCAGAGTCAGACTTTATGGGGCAAATTAATACTAATACCCGATCGACTATTTTCTTGTGTCTGGCTGCCTTAATTGTAGCAACTATCCTCGGAATTCTCACATCTCGCTGGATTACTCGACCGATTTTGCGGTTAAAAGAAGCAAGTGAGGCGATCGCCTCTGGAACCCTGGAACAAACAGTAGAAGTCCAAGGAATTGGTGAATTAGAAGCATTAGCTGGTTCCTTCAACCAAATGGCAGGACAACTACGAGCCTCGTTTACAGAACTAGAAACTCGTGTCGAAGAACGCACTGTTGAGCTCAGCATCGCCAAAGAAGTAGCCGACTCCGCCAATCAAGCTAAAAGTGATTTCTTAGCAAACATGAGTCACGAACTTCGGACTCCGCTCAACGGAATTCTCGGCTACGCTCAAATTCTCGATCGCTCAAAAGTATTACCCGACAAAGAACGCCACGGAGTCCAGATTATTCATCAATGTGGTTCCCATTTATTGACCCTAATTAATGACATTTTGGATTTGTCCAAAATCGAAGCCCGCAAACTAGAGCTAGCCCCAAAAGCCATCCATTTCCCCTCATTTATGCAAGGCGTAGTCGAAATCTGCCGTGTTCGTTCCGACCAAAAAGGCATCGATTTTATTTATCACCCAGAATCCAATTTACCACAAGGTATTGAAGCCGACGAAAAACGACTCCGCCAAGTATTGCTAAACCTGCTCGGTAATGCCATTAAATTCACAGATTCCGGTAGCGTCACCCTCAAGGTAGAAATCAATGAGGCTTCTTTAGATATTCCGATTCCCCGGATTAAATTCCAAATTGAAGATACGGGAGTCGGCATTTCCCCCAATGAAGTAAATAAACTATTCCAGGCATTTGAACAAGTAGGGGAACAAAAACGTCAGTCAGAAGGTACTGGTTTAGGTTTAGCAATTAGCCAAAGGATTGTCGAATTAATGGGCGGAAAAATTCAGGTTGAGAGCGAGATTGGTGTGGGTAGCAATTTCTACTTTGAGTTAGCAATGCCGATCGCACTCGATTGGGTACAAAAGAATTCTGTCAACAAAGGGCGGACGATTATCGGCTATGAAGGAGCAGCACGGCATATTTTGGTTGTGGATGACAGATGGGAGAATCGATCGGTATTAGCGAACTTGCTAGAACCAATGGGATTCATCATTACTGAAGCAGAAAACGGTCAAGAAGGCTTAAATCGAGCCAGACAAAGACTCCCAGATTTGATGATTGCTGACTTGGCAATGCCTGTGATGGATGGCTTTGAGATGCTCAAGCAGTTGCGCGATGATGCTGATTTAAAGGATTTGTTGGTAGTTGTTTCTTCGGCATCTGTAGCCGAGATCGATCGCCAAATGAGCCAAGCAGCCGGCGGAGATGATTTCCTGGCTAAACCAGTGGATGCTGTTGAGTTATTTGCTTTGCTGGCTGTGCATTTGCAACTGACTTGGCAGTATGATCAAATTGATGTAGATGTGGCTTTGAGTAACAGTCAGGTATCTATCACAGAGTTGATTGTCCCACCGATCGCAAATTTGAAACTTCTACTGGAACTTGCAGAGGATGGCTTACTGAAAGAATTGGTAGAAACTACTGAAAAAATTGGAGCTGATGACACTAAGTATCTACCATTTGTTCAGCAAATTCTACAGTTGGCAAAGCAATTTGAGACTGAGAAAATAGAGTTATTGATTCACAAATATCTTAATCAGGATAACTAGATAATGAAAACAAATTTTGCTGGCTTAATTTTGATTGTTGATGATACGCCGACAAATCTGGATGTAATTTCCGAAGCGTTGAGTGATGCGGGTTACACTGTGGCGATCGCCACTAGCGGTGAGCGTGCCCTAAAACAGCTTGAGAGGCGATCGCCCGATCTGATTTTGCTGGATGTAATGATGCCGGGAATAGACGGTTTTGCAACCTGTCAGCGCCTCAAAGCTAATCCCAAAACTTGCGATATTCCGGTGATTTTCATGACTGCTTTGTCTGATGCAGACAGCAAAATCAAAGGGTTTGAAGTTGGTGCTGTAGATTATATCACCAAACCTTTTCAAGAACGAGAAGTATTAGCGCGGGTAAAAACTCATTTGCAGTTGAGCTTTTTGACTCAAAACTTAGAACAACAAGTATCTGAAAAAAATGCTCAATTACAAGCTTCTCAACTTCAACTAATCCAAAGGGAAAAAATGTCTGCATTAGGCAACTTAGTGGCGGGAATTGCCCACGAAATTAATAACCCGATTGGTTTTCTTGGTGGTAATATTCAACCTGCATTAGATTACATCAATGATTTGTTTGGACTAATCGATTTGTATCAACAAAAATATCCCCAGTCAGATGATGAAATTACAGCAGAAATGGAGCAGATCGACTTGGAATACATCCGAGAAGACTTGCCCAAATTAATCGGTTCTATGAAAGAAGGAGTGAAGCGAATTCGGGACGTAAGTACCAGTTTGCGGACGTTTTCTCGTGCGGATAGCGATCGCCCCGTGCCTTGCAATATCCACGATGGCATCGACAGCACCATCATGATTCTGAAGCACCGCCTCAAAGCCGATGATACTCACCCAGAAATTGAAGTCATTAAAAATTATGGCGATTTACCTCAAATTGAATGCTATGCGGGACAACTCAATCAGGTATTCATGAATCTACTGAGTAATGCGATCGATGCTTTTGATGAGTCGAATAAAGGTGAGAGTTATCAGAATATTGCTCATAAAATTATGATTGGCACTGAATTATCTCCTGACTTAAACCAAATATTTGTTTCCATCAAGGATAACGGTGTGGGGATGAATAAAATATTACAAGAGCAGATTTTTGCAGATTTTTTTACTACGAAATGTGTAGGTAAGGGAACAGGATTGGGATTGGCTATTGCGCGTCAAATTGTGGTACAAAAACATCACGGTGATATTACAGTTCATTCTATCCTGGGAGCAGGTACTGAGTTTGTGATAACTCTCCCAGTGAAACAATGATCGATCAGCAGGAAGTTCGTTCATTCAGTTGACAGTTGACAGTTGACAGTTGACAGTTGACAGCTACCTCTACCTGGAAGGAAGAGGATTGAAGCAATGAATAGTCTTATTTTAATTTCTCCCTCAAAGGGTTCCGGCTTTAAACTACTTTTTCCTGGTAAAGGATTTTATAACGGATATAATCGATGTAACTGAAATATTTCACCATTCGTTAGCAACAGTCTTTCTTGCCTGTTCATAAAAAGCTAATTGATTATTGTCGTTCTATCGAACATAGTATAAAATAGTACGTGATACTCGAACTTGTGGTGCTAGGCCGGCATCTGTGGATCTGATTCGAGCGTTATTTGAAAAATAGGAAGGCTGGCTCTAGCTATGGATGCGATCGCAAATTTGTCAGGTTATCAGATTGGGGATCAGCTTTATGTAGGTTTTAGAACCTTGATGTATAGCGGTATCCGAGAGCTCGATGGGCAACCTGTCGTCATAAAATTGCTGCATAACCCCTTGCCCAATTTTAGCGAATTGGTGCAATTTCGTAATCAATATACGATCGCCAAAAATCTCAACCTATCCAGCATCGTCAAACCCCTGAGTCTAGAAGCATACGGCAATAGCTATAGCGGTTCTCAAGCGTGGTGAGGTATGCCCTATGCCCAGCAATAGCCTCCGCACGTTTTCCAGAGCTGATACCGCCGAAAAAGTGGCTTGCGACATCCATCAAGGGATTAATAGTACGCTATTGATTTTGAAATATCGCCTCAAATCTTTGGATAAACGTCCGGCAATTAAAGTAATTCTTGAATCCGATAAGTTGCCATTTGTCAAGTGTTTTTTGGGACAATTAAATCAAGTATTTATGAATATTATCGCCAATGCGATCGATGCCTTAGATGCAGCCAGTGTTGGGAAAACATTTACTGAAATTGAAGCCAATCCTCAGTTAATTACAATTTGTACTGAAGTTTCGGGCGATCGGCAAATGGCACTAATTCAGATTAGAGATAACGGGCCGGGGAAGTCAGAGGAAGTTCGATCGCATATTTTTGAACACTTATTTACTACGAAAGAGGTCGGTAAAGGCACTGGATTGGGACTGGCAATTGCTCGTCAAATTGTGGAAGAAAAGCACGGCGGAAAACTGAGTTGTATTTCGGCACCAGAAAGGGGAACGGAGTTTGTAATTGAGATTTTAGTTGATTGAAAATTATTGGTTATGGGTTATTGGTTATTGGTTATGGGTTATTGGTTATTGATTGACAAAATTTGGGGCTGTAGGGGCGGGTTTTTGAGATTGTCAATTATTGGCAGGTATTGTTGGTGAATCCGCCCCTACAGATTTTTCCAATAACAAGTAACCAATAACAACTAACCAATAACCAATAACAACTAACCAATAACAACTAACTATTGCAGTGGCAAAAACACCGTCATCACTTCACCCTTTTGGGGCCGTTGACGAATCACCAACTTTCCCCCAGCCGCCCGAAATAAGTTCTTAGTTACGCTCAAATTTAAACTCAAACTTCCCGTTTCCGGTTGTACCATCAACAAAGGCCCGATCGACATTAGAGGAGTATTACCCGCAGATGCAAAAGTTGATTCGCCCTCAGTGTCGGATGGATGTTTCGATTCCAACTGTAACTTTACCCGATCGCCCGCCAAGATCACTCCTACTTGAATGTGACTTCCCGATGGTAAAGTTCGAGTGAAATTCTCAATCAAACCAGTTAAAACCTGATCCAACATCGTCGGATCGCTGACAACCGCAGGCAACTTTTTCGGGACAATTACTTCCAAAGTATGATTGCGCTGACTTGCTTGTTTTTGCCAGCGCGGAATGCTATTTTGTAGCACTTCATCGAGGGACATTGCTGTGAGGTGGATAGCGGAATTTTTGGCTTGCGACATTTCCATTTCGGCGGCGCGGAAAATTAAGCCGAAGCGATCGATCTGAGCGGTACACTCAGCGTCAATCATTTCTAAACGCTTGATTACTACCGCATCGAGTTTGGGGCGTTTCAGCAGCAATCTAGTCAGAATACGAATGGTAGCCAAAGGAGTGCGGACTTCGTGGGCGATCGCCTGTAGCAATTCCACCTCTTTAGTAGCGTGAGGAATCGCAGATTTACAGTTAAGATTCTTAGGCTGTAATTTTTCATGCCTTTCCCTCCAACCTTCATCAAATCTTTCATCCTTAATTCTGCCTGTTTCCTCTTTTCCAATCGGCAAATTATTCAACAACAAGCGGCTGAACTGCATGACTATTTGATAATTTGGAGTAACAGGTAAAAACTGCTGAAACAGCGCATCTAATTTAGTTGAGTTATCAGTTAATTGACTGACATCTAGATTAATTTTGGTGTCAATTTTTTTCAGCAAACCTTCGCTGTCAGTCACCCTATGTCGCAAAACTGCCCAAGCCTTTGCGACTACTTGCGGGTCGAAAGAAAATACAAAAGCTGGCATTCCAGCCGCATTTTCGCCTAAAACCATCACCAGGCTAAAACTAGCTGTTAAAACTAAACAAAACTGTTCGTTTGCCAGCGGATCGCCACTTGCTAAAGCTAGTGCAGGTACTGCCCTCGGCACTGATATTTGCAGATCAGCCGCCGGGAGTAAAGCTAAACTTTGTCTGGCTCGAAAAGACCACAAAGCTGCATCGTTGTCGGGAATACTGGTAAAAATCCAATTGGCAAAGCCGTTCGCCAAAGCGGGGTTAGTTAGAACGGAAGATGGGCCCGACAAGACTAATCCCTGACAGGAATTGGGAAGAGGGGAATCTGTTGTTTGTGCTGGTTTTTGCCGATCGAGCATTTGATTCAAAGTGGCGATCGCCCCGTACCATTCCTGTTCCGCTTTCAGCCGAGAAGCTCCGCGACTCCCTGGACACTTCGGGCGGTTTTTTTCTTCTAACCTCGCATCAAATATTAGGTCATTTTCTGAGCCTTCGGAGGCTAAAATTTTGCTAATTGTTGGTAAAAAGTAAGTATTCATAGTAGTTATAAATTCATCTTCGGAGATATGAAGGATGAAGTATTTATTTAAGTTTAGGAATTAGGATTGAGACACCTGATGGTGCAATCAGAATTGATATGAACCCTGACTTACAGCATATCTACCTTTGTCGATTCGCGATATTGGCAAACCGTACCAAACAAGTCGCAATCTCCGCGCCTCGGCCCATATTTTGGATCGATTAGACCGATCGCCCTGACAAAAGTGCAAAATGGATGCAGTTAAATAGTGCAAATTCATGCCCACCTCGATCGCCGACTCAAAAAATCTGCTGTCCGACTTAATGGCACGCTACCGCCACCAAGTCGATTATCTAGCAATTCGTCTCGAAGAAGCCGAAGGCACCGACATCCTGCTGCGGGGCGAAAAAATCGAAACCCTCAGCGAAGGAGTCTCAATTGGCGGCCAAGTTCGAGCCTGTCACAAAGGCGGCTGGGGCTTTGCCAGTTTTAACCGACTTTCCACCCTCGCCGAAAGAATCGAAGAAGCCATCGCCGCGGCCAAACTGATCGGCGAAGAAGAGACGATTCTCGCGCCCGTGACACCCGTACAGGATATTTGCTTCCTACCACTAACCGGAACAGACCCCCGTCTGGTTCCGCTGATTGAAAAAAAGCAATTGTGCGATCGCTACGCCCAAATCCTGCGTAGCATAGACCCCTGTATCGCCACCGTCTCCGTCCGCTACGGCGACAGCACCCAGCGCATGATCCTCGCCACATCCGAAGGCACAATGCTCGAACAAGGTTGGGTAGACATGGAAATGCGCTTTGCCGCCACAGCCCGCAGTGGCGAAACCGTACAAACCGGCCGCGAAACTACCGGTTCCCGCAAAGCCTACGAAGATTTAACCGAGCTGGATCTTCAAGTTCGTAGCGCTGCCCAGAGAGCGGTAGACTCCTTAGCCTTACCACCCGTCCAAGGCAACACTTACACCGTCGTCATCGACCCAATTCTCACCGGATTATTCGTCCACGAAGCCTTCGGACACCTCTCGGAAGCTGACATGGCTTACGAAAATCCCGACATCTTGGAAATTATGACCCTCGGCCGTCAGTTCGGGCCCAAAGACTTGCAAATTTTCGATGGTGCTGCGCCTCCGGGACACCGTGGCAGTTATTTCTACGACGATGAAGGCACTCCGGCTACTACTACTCAGTTAATTAAGGATGGTGCTTTAGTCGGGCGGCTGCACTCGCGCGAGACTGCTGGAAAGTTGGGGGAAGTCCCGACTGGGAATGCTCGTTGTTTGAATTATCATTATCCGCCGATCGTCCGCATGACTAATACTTGGATCGAACGGGGTACAACACCGGTGCCTGATTTATTTGCTGGCATCTCTGAAGGTGTTTATGCGAGTAATTGGCAGGGTGGTATGACTAACGGCGAAATGTTTACTTTTAGTGCCGGCGAAGCTTGGATGATTCGCGACGGAAAATTGGCTGAACCGGTACGGGATGTGACTCTTTCGGGTAATGTTTTTAGCACTTTAGGCGATATTGAGGCGATCGGCGACGATTTTTATTGGGATGAATCCGGCGGCTGTGGCAAGGGTGGACAAAGCGGTTTGCCTGTGGGCTGTGGGGGCCCTAGTTTGCGGATTCGCAATGTAGTTGTTGGCGGCGAAGCTGCTGAGGATTAAAGCCTCAAAACTCTCAAAAATCGGCGTTGCTGGATTGAGGTATGAAACCTTGGGTAGGGGCAATTCATGAATTGCCTCTACCCAAGGTTGTAGCGATCGCATAATTGATGAATCATACCCAGAATCAGCAACGCCAAAAATCAAGGTAAAGCGCCAGATTCTTAGTCGCGTTTTACCTTGATTTTTTTACTGAGATCAAATCCGGTAAGCTGTTCTACATTTAAATTGGAAATTCGGGACGAATTTCCGTTCATCTCCCGCTGCCTCGTTCTGGCAAAGTTTCTTTGTCCTTATCTGCGTAAAAGGTCTGATTTTCGAGTTGAGCTGTTGAGAGTTCGGAAGCAGACTTGTCTTGAGAGAAAAAGGTCGATCGAGTTTCTATGTTTTGAGCATTAACTGCGGTGCTGCTCAGTAACAGACTTGACATCAAGATGGAAGAGTAAAGGCGTATCATAAAGTTCCCTATCTTACTTTCCACTATTGATACGGAGCTTGCATTGTGAGATCAGGGTAAAAAACAAAATTGTGGCTGAAATAACCAATTAGTAACTGAGCGCACCTGCAATTTTTTTCAGTTTTGGTCAAAAAGGGGTGAAACCCATCACGTAGCTTGCCCGATCGCTCGTAAGTTCGAGTTGCCTGCCGATTGCGGGCTGCTATTAAGCTGTCGCACATTTAAATTGTAGATTTAGGACGGGCGAGACGCCCACCCCACAAGAGTTTGATTGTTTTTTAATAGACAATTTAAATGCCGAACAGCTTAGCAAAATTTAACACCCAGAATTCTTTTTAAACGCTGTTGAAATAAAGAAACGACGACTGCAAATTGTAACTTTTTACTAATCTTCAGATTAACTTCATAATTTCTTGATACTAGGATGCAACCCAGAAGTGTTGAATGCTTATTAAGAGGATTCTAAAAATAGATACACGAATCCTATCAACTGCTGATTTTAGCAATTAAATACGATTTCCTTAAACCAGTGAATATAGCTGATTTTTTCACACATAAAAGCCTGTAAATAC
>JAJAYT010000469.1 GCA_026786085.1 Microcoleus sp. CAN_BIN18
GATTCGACCAGACCGTTCTGAACAAGCGAGTTTTGAAACGCAGACCGAAACCGTATCCTCGGATGCAGGAACCTCGCTCTGTCTTGAAAGCTAAACTGAGGGCGTGATTAAGACTTTTTCAGTGCCATTGGACTTTAGTCCTCACTACAAACTAATTTAATTTTTGATTGTGGTCATCTGAGTGATTTTCCGTCATCCATTTTTGGTAAGTATCCTCAAGTTGCTTGTCTTCCAGAACGAGTTCTATGCGGACTTTTACGCAACCGTGACGGGGTTGAGAGGCGATCGCATTTAAAATTTTGCTAGCTTTCTGCACAGAGGTATATTCAGCCTTAACTGTGGGTTCCTGGCGATCGCTCTTAATCTCCGTCAAGTCTACACCGGTGATGTGTCCCTCACCCAAATCTATTTCTGCCAACACCTTCGGATCATCGCCCACTTGTTCGACAATCAGCTTTTCCCACTGGATGGGAACTTGTACCATCCGAGTTTCAATTTCTTTGCGGACAATGACTTCGCCGACTTTGCGCTTGCTGCGATTGATCACCAATCGTTCTTCTAGCAAGCGAATTACATCTTGATCTACAATATCAAAGTCTTCCTCATCCTGAGTTGTCTCTAAATGTTCATTTGGGCGATCGGCATCTGTTGAATTTAACATAACTGTTGAGGGATTAGTGGGTTCGGTATTGCTCAATTCACCGATCGGTTCTGAGGAAAATCCTAAAGACTGAGGCTCACCATTTGCCGAAATTCCTGGCAAGATTTCAACTTGCTCCGAATTAATACTTAGAAACAGCGCTTTTTGATGATAATCTACTTTTTTTAGCAGCTTAATACTTGCCAAGAAAAAACGGGTGTTTTCTGTGCCTAGCCCTGCAACCACAAAGTTTAGCTGACCGTTAGGATCAAAATAGACATCTTTTATTTTGCCTACTAAGTGACCTTGATTGTCTTTGACTGTAAAACTTTTTAATTTAGTTCTGACTTTTTCCGGTACTCGGTTGAGACGAGTAATTGATTTGGCAGTTGCTATTTTTTCGGCTGATACTTGACCGTTCATTTTTTAAATTTTCCTGCTTAGGGATTTTTATTATGAATTGGTAATGGCGAATTGGTAAAGGCAGGGAAAGTGCATAAACTTTGCCAAAACCCCACAAGTTTCGTACCCCACCCGCCGTTATATAGGAATACAGTTCAGTTAAGAAAGATCCCCCTTAGCCTCCCTAAAAAAGGGGGGACAAGAATCTGATCAAAGTCCCCCTACAACCAGGGGGATGCGAGGGGGATCTCCGGGAAATAAACACTGTTAACCCAAGCGTATTGCGTCACCTAGGAATTGCGCGATGCCACATTTAAAACCTGCGCGGACACAGAATTATGCGATCGATGCGCAATTCCTATTCAAGACCTTCTGCGGTCGGTTTAGATATTTTTCTTATCTACAACCGGAGTGCCATCGGTGTTAATGTCTAATTCTTCACGGCGCAAGGTTTCTTCGCCCTCAACCGTGCTGCGAACAACTTCTTTTCTGACGTTGACTTCTTCGCGCACGAAGGCTTCCTTGTGAATGTCGGCCGTTTCTTCGTAGACTTCCATGCGTGCAACTTCCCCTGATTGGAAGTCAGCTTCACCGACTGAAACTACTCTACCCGCTTCTACAGGTGTTACTCGCTCGATTACGACTCGTTCTTTTTCAATGGGTACTGAAGCTTTTGCTGTTTCAGTTTCCACGCGCTTGCCAACTGCTACGGAGCCTGTTTTGGCGCGGTTTTTGTTGGCCACCAAGCGTTCTTCATAAAGCTTGAGATTTTGGTGGTTCTGTTCGTTGGTTTCGTAGAGGGGACGATCGATATCATAGCTGTAGTTGCTGCGATCATAGCTAGCAGGAGCTGCTGTGATTGCTCCTGCTGTGTCTTGATTGCGGTAAACGTCTCTTACCTCTTCTTCGCGATCGTAATCTACGGGTTCTAATTCATTGTAAGCTGGCAATTGTTCTGCTTGAGCTTTGCTGCGAAGACCTGTTGCGTAGACGCGATGGGATCCGTAGTCGAAGCGGGCCGAGCCGATCGGCAGCAATACTTTTTTGCCAAAAATCCAAATACCCGTATCAATTACCAGATAGCGAAAACGACCCGTTTCATCAACCAGAGCGTCATAAACAGTGCCTACTTTTTCGTCAGAGTCGCCGGCATAAACATCAAATCCCTTGATGTCGTCTCCAGCAAAGATTTCTTCCTGATAATTAGGATAAAATTCTTCTATTCTTTGAAGTGCCATGTGTTTTTTCCTCTTTAGCTCTACTTAAATTAATAGTAGAAATTAATTGGTTAACTTCCCTCTCCCTAAAGTCTGAAGTGTACAATTGAGGGCGTTTAATACTATAGGAATACAGCGCGGTGTCTGTGTGAGCGCGCTCAGCTATTCAGAACCTGATCAAAAAGACCGATCGGTTGAAGCCGCGTCTTATCTATTTATGGCCCGGAGATCCCCCTCGCATCCCCCTGGTTGTAGGGGGACGAAAGAGAATACTCTTGTCCCAACCCCTCATCTTGCAGGTGAGGGGCTCCGTTGAAAGCTAGAAATTAGCTCACAGTTGATTTAGTTGAGCTCTGATACTTTCTATCCTTTTGCGGTTAACTCCTAAATCTGACTCTCCCAGACGCGAAGCCGATCGCACATGAATCACCTTTGCTCCATCATCTACCAAAAATTCCACATCATCCACAAACCCCATCAAAGCACTCGTGAACTCCGCATAGAGGTAATTATCAGTTGCGGAGATAATTTTAGTTTTGCCCAAGGACTCGATCGCCCCTTTGAGCTTAGCCATTGCTTCTGTAGCCGACGAAATGTATGTCAAAGGCTCAATTTGGTGTTCCGCATCTTGACTGAAGCTGCTGACACAGTTGGGGGAACTGGGGCACGCGGCGAGTTTTCCTGACACAATGCCGATATTGGCAGGTCTTGTTCCAGCAAACATTGTTTTTTCTCCGGGAATTGCGATAAAAATAGCGATCGACAGTACGGCTACAGCTACCAGTGATATTAAAACAACTAGGACTCTTTTCAATACTGTCGGTGATTTTTTTTCAACTGTTTGCAAAGGATTAGCCCTCATGAAAGTACAAGTTATATCTAATTTTAATACGCTTTGGTTGACAATTTTTATTGCCCGGAGATCCCCCTCGCATCCCCCGAAAGCAAGGGGGACTTTGATGAAGTTCTTGTCCCCCCTTTTTAAGGGGGGCTAGGGGGGATATGGCTGATCCCAAGCTTATTGGGATCTAATTTTAATATTAATTGAAATTGACATCAAAAAATCCTCAAAATTTAGTTAGTTTTTCAATCAACCAGTAAGTCAGCATTGTTCCTTTACCTTTAACCGGAATCTCACCCCGTTCTTCAAAAACAAACTGCTCCTTCAAACGTTCGTAAGTCTGCGCAGTCACTTGAATTTTACCAGGCAATCCGTTCGACTCCATCCGCGAAGCAACATTCACAGTATCCCCCCACAAATCATAACTAAATTTGCTAATCCCAATAATTCCCGCCACCACAGAACCGCTGTGAATCCCGATCCGCAATTCAAAACCTTCTCCAACTTTGACATTAAACCTTCTCAAAGCTGCCTGCATCTCCAAAGCTAAAAGGGCGATCGCCTCCGCGTGATCCTGTCGCGCCGTCGGCAAACCCCCAACCACCATGTAAGCATCCCCAATCGTCTTAATCTTCTCCAACCCGTGCAACTCAGACAAGCGATCGAACTCCGAGAAAATCCCGTTCAAAATTTCCACCAACTGCGTCGGACTTTTGTGAGCAGAAAACTCTGTAAAACCCACCAAATCTGCAAACAATACCGTCACCTCATCAAAATGATCCGCGATCAACTTTTGCTCTTTTTGCAAGCGCTCAGCAATAGGTTTCGGTAAAATATTCAGCAGCAATTTCTCTGTTTGCTCTTGCTGCAACTTCAGTGCAGCCTCAGCTTGTTTCCGCTGAATCAGCGAACCGAGCTGCGTAGCAACAGCACTCACTAATTCCAACAAGCGCGGCTGACATTCTAGAACTTTCTCGCGATAAAAAATCAAAATAGCTAACACTTGGTTTTCCGCCAAAATAGGCACACCAAAAGCCGCTTTCAATCCCACATTCACCGCAATCTCCGATCGCAAAAAAACTTGATAAGGTGCAATAGAAACATCCTCGATCCATTCAGACTGCTGCGACTGCCAAATCCTCCCCGGTAGTCCCACACCAGCAGGAAAAGTTAACTGCCAACTTGTCTCTCGGAATTGTGCAAAACTCAAGTCGCTGACGTACCTGCCTGTAGCGCACTTTAAAACGCCGTCACTGCCAGGAATCCAAGCTTCGCCCAGATTCCATTCAATAGTTTGGCAAATTAAACCTAAAATCACATCTATAGCCGACTCAAAATCCTCAGATTTGCTAATAGCTTGAGTTGCTTGCAGCAGCAACCTCGTTTCCATTTCAACCTGGTGCCGTTCGGCAATTTCCTGGTGCAACTGAACATTTTGATCGGTCAACTTTTGATTTTTTTCTTGCAATTGCATTTGCAAGGAACGCACAGTAAGTTGATTGCTCACTCGCGCCAATACTTCTTTCACTTGAAAGGGTTTTGTGATATAATCTGCTCCGCCCACTTCAAAAGCTTTTGCCTTATTTATTCCTTCTTCTAGCGCGCTGAGAAAAATGATGGGAATTTCTCTAAATTGCGGTTGTGATTTCAATTTTTGACAGAGTTCGTAGCCGTCAATATCCGGCATCATAATATCGAGCAAAATCAAATCTGGGGCGCTAGATTGAATCGCATCTATGGCAGAAAAACCATTAGTAACAGGTCTAACTTTATAACCATTTTTTTGTAAAATTCTAATCAACAAACGCAGATTATCTGGCGTATCGTCAACTACTAAAATATCTGCTTGATAGTTTTCAGTTTGTTCCGCCTTCATCTGCATGATCTGATTCCTCCGTCTCGGCAATTAAATTGAGAATTTTCTGGTAATCAAAATTATCGAGATGACCCTGGAGAATTTCGGCAAATTCAGGATGAGCATCCCTTAATTCCTCGATTGTCCTGGCAATTAAGTCAAAATCAGCATTACGGATTACCTGCCTCATGTTGTCTATCCATTCTGCGGGCAGTATGGGCAAATAAGCAAGCGCAGCACTAGAGGGGGAGTTAGATAGATTGTCGCGATCGCCCGTTGAGACAAAATCCGTTGAGTTAGAATAGAGATACTTCACCCCCAAATGTTTGTGAAGGGTATCAAATATATCTGTTTTGCGGAAAGGTTTGCTAACAAAATCGTCGCAACCCACCAATAAAGCAAACGATCGCCTGCCTTCAATTGTACTAGCTGTCAAAGCAACAATCTTCGGAATCGGCGAGTCGGGATCGTAAATACCCATTTCCCCGTTTCCTTGCTGCTCTTGCTCTCTCTGCTGTATTCTAGCCTTAATTTCTTTAGTAGCTTCATAGCCGTCCATCACTGGCATTCGCACATCCATCAAAATTAAATGTGGCTGCCAACTTTCCCAGCTTTCTATGGCTTCGCGGCCATTGGTGGCTTGTTGCAGGCCCAAACCCAAAGGAGAAAGCATTTTGACTAAAAGTTCGCGATTGTCTTCGCGATCGTCCACAATTAAAATCCGGTAGCAGGGTTGATTTGGTTCCAACCCAGTAACTTCGCGGTTAATTTGCGGGGCGGGAACATCAGCAGCATAAACCGCACCGACTGGAATTTCAAATTTAAAAGTAGTGCCGAGTTCAAGTTGACTTTCTACGACGATTTCTCCTCCCATCAGGCGGACAAATTGACGGCTGATCGTCAACCCTAAACCCGTGCCTTTCTGAGTTTTTTGACCGGAAGCTGTTTGCACAAAGGCATTAAAAACCTGACCCAATTCTTCGGCAGAAATGCCAACTCCTGTATCTTCTATTTCAAACTGAAGGAAAACCACCGGATCGATAGTTAAATCATCAGCCTCCTCCCTCAATTCAACCCTTGCCAAATCCCTGCTAGTTCTGGCAAATTCCCGAATACTTGTTGCGGTATCAAAAAAAGCTGTGGAACTCTCCAAGAAATCAATAAATCCCGATTTTTGTAACTTTCTAACTCTTAAGATAATCCCGCCTGATAGCGTAAATTTAATGGCATTGCTGAGGAGATTGATCAGCACTTGCCGCAGTTTAACATCATCGGTTCGCACGTACTGGGGAACGTCATCCTCGCGCTGGAAAAGCAACTGTAATTCTTGAGTTTGTGCCCGCAGTTGAAACATATCTTGCAAGTCATCAAGCAAGCAGTAGAGGTCGAAGTTTTTGGGGTCGATCGCCATCCGCCCCGCTTCGATTTTTGACAAGTCTAAGGCTTGATTGATCAGAGTCAGCAAGTGTTCGCCGCTGCGGTGAATAATTCTCAGATTTTCTCGATTTTCGACAGTAAGATTAGGGCTAGGTTCCATGATTTGCGCAAACCCCAGGATGGAATTGAGAGGGGTGCGCAACTCGTGGCTCATATTGGCTAGAAACGTGCTTTTAGATTTGTTTGCTGCTTCAGCAGCTAAGGCGGCTTGTTGCAGTTGTTCTGTGCGTTCGTCAATTTGGGCTTCTAAGGTTTGCTGGTAATCTGCTAGTATTTTTTCGGCTTGTTTGCGATCGCTAATATCTTGAAAAGCTGCGATCGCATAAACAATATTTCCGCTCTCGTCAAAAATCGGCGTAGTATTGATCTCGATCGCAATTATTTTGCCATCTTGATGGATTTCCACATCATCAACCTTGACAAATTCTCCTTTCAGGGCGCGCAAAATTGGCAAATTATCCGGCGGGTAAAGCTCATCAGTATTAGCAACATAAAGTTGATAAGTTGCAGCTAATTGTTCCGCAGTGCTTTCCGGGATCGTGTCTGCACCCAGCAAATCCCGCGCTGCTTGGTTGAAATAGGCGATCGAGCCGTCGGGATTGTAAACAGATACCCCCACTGGCAGAGCTGCTAAAAATTGGTTCAGGCGGCTTTCGCTCGCCGACAGCGCCACATTTACTTGCTTCAACTCCTCGTTTACTTCTTGCCTCTTCAGGATTTCATCTGTTAACTTTTGGTCTTGCAAGTAACTATGAATTGCTTCTACTACCGTTAACTTTAAATCTTCATTTTGCCAAGGTTTAGGGATATAACGGTACAACTTCGCATACTTGATAGCATTGCTCAGAGCTTCCAAATCTGCTTGCCCAGTCAGCATAATCGTCAGAGTATCCGGCGAGCGTTCATGAATTCGCTTTAGCAGTTCATCCCCTTTAATATCCGGCATAATATAATCGGAAAGCACCAAAGCAATCTCGTATTCATCAGCCTGCAAATCTGCCAGCAACTCTAAAGCATCTTCCCCTCCTTCCGCCGTTTCAATAATACATTGATCGCCGATCGCCTTTTTAAGTTCAATCTTTAAACTGTTCAAAACATCAGGTTCGTCATCAATACACACAATCACAGGTTTTTTCATAATAACTTTGCCAGCCCAGATTTGATCGTATCTATTAACTCTTTGCTTTTCCACGGCTTATGCAAACAGCAGTATAAATCGGCTTCTTGCACTGCCCGCTCAACTGCCGCTGCATCCGCTTGTCCAGTCAACATCACCGTAATAATTTTAGGATATTTTTGGTGAACTCTAATTAAAAGTTCATCACCTTTAATTCCCGGCATCAGCCAATCAGAAACAATCACAATCACCTCAGCTTCTTCTTCAAAATCCTCAAGTAAATCTAAAGCTTCATCACCACTTTCAGCTAATTCGTAAAAGTAATCATCTTTAAATTCATTTTTGAGCTGCATCTTGAGAGTCTTCAATATATCGGGTTCATCGTCAACGCAAAGAATTACAGGCTTATTCATCTTTTCCTCTCTGCTGTTATTTTAGTGGGTTTACCGACATGACTTGCTTCTGTTTGATTGATTTCCGGCGAGGATGCACGATATCTGTCCCGTATCTTATTTTAATAGCACTTCCGAAAATAAACCCGGTTAATCGCCATAAATCTTGTCTTTGTCAGCGAGACAACCGCGAGTGTCACCGAAAATCAGCCCCTGCGGGTAAGCTGTTCTACATTTAAATTGTGTGTCAAAAATCAATAAAACTCTTGTGGGATGGGCTTCGACGCCGTCCCGAATTTTCAATTTAAATACGCAACAGCTTAATAGCATTTGAGATTTTCGCATTGGGCATTTTCGATTGAGCATGACTAATAACTATCATGGTTTGGATCGCGGGCTTACATTTGTCTTCTTTTTTTTAACTGGTGTAAGTTTTGTCTAATAGATTGGCAGCGAGACGGTAAAGGTTGTCTGCCCCGGTACCGATTCTACAGCAATTGTACCTTCATGTTTCTCAACAATTTTCCTCACAATATCCAATCCCAAACCGCTACCTTCGCCCGCAGATTTAGTCGTAAAAAATGGCTGAAAAATCTTGGGAATAATTTCTGGGGGAATACCTTTGCCATTATCAGTAAATTTGAGCAAAATATTTGCCTCTTGCAGCAGAGTTTCAATCGTCAAAATACCTTTATAATCCATTGCTTGCAGGGCATTGTAAATTAGATTCGTCCACACTTGATTCAATTCATCGGGATAGCAGACTATTTTGGGTAAATTTCCATAATTTTTAACTACTTCAATACCGTGTTTCAGTTGATTTTGATATAGGGTTAACACCGTTTCAATGCCGTCGTGCAAGTTCGCCTGAATTTTTTCTTGCTTGCTATCAAAATGAGCATAGCTTTTCAACGCAAATACTACTTTTCCCGACTTAGCTGTCGCTCTTTGGATCAGGCTAACACTTTTTTTAAAGCTCACAAACTGGTAAGCAGTATTGAAAACTACTTCCCAATCCGGCAATTTAAAAAGTGGCAACAACTTTTCTATGTTATCGTAGATTTCCATGTCAACTAAAGTATCCGCAATTTGTTCAGCATTTTTAACAGATCCTGCCCTCAAATCGCTAGTCAACTGCTGCTTAAATTTTCGCTTCTCTCTGCTAGTAAATAACGTTTCTTGATGAGTAGCTCTGTAAAGTAAACTTAAAAAATAACCTTGACTCTCTTCAGAAAGTTCTTGAAAAAATTGAGGCATTTTTGCTAAATTATCATCCCAAAAATTAGCGATATTATCAATAGAGGAACCTATAATGCCCAGCGGAGTATTGATTTCGTGGGCAATGCCGGCAATCAGTTGTCCCAGTGCCGCCATTTTTTCCGATTGAATCAACTGCTCTTGGGTGGATTGCAGTTGGTGGATGGCCGTTGCTAAATCTTGATTTTTTTCTTGCAAACTTTGTTGCAGCGAACAAATTTTTAAATGAGTTTCGATCCGGGCTAAAACTTCTTCAACCTGAAACGGTTTGGTAATAAAGTCCACTCCCCCAACCGCAAAAGCTTTAACTTTATCCATCACGTCGTTAATCGCACTGATGAAAATCACCGGAATATCTTTTGTTACTTCAGAATCTTTGAGCCGCTGACAAACTTCATAGCCATCCATATCGGGCATCATAATATCCAGCAGCACAATATCCGGGGGCATTTTTTGAGCGGCAGACAGTGCTAGCTTGCCGTTGGGAACCGGGCGAACTTGATAGCCTTTTTCGCTCAAAATTCCTGCCAGCAGCCGCAGGTTTTCTGGCGTGTCATCCACTACTAAAATATTAGCTCGATTGGTTTTTGGCAAGGTTGAATTCATCAGGTATTTAATGGTTTTCGCTGCGATCAATTATATTCAAAATTCTGTCGTATTCAAAATTATTGATGCAATCTTGAAGTGTGTCCGCAAGAGATGGGTTGACAGTGTGGATTTGTGCGATCGAACTGGCGATCGCCTCCATGTCCACACTCAAAAGATTTTGCTTGAATTTAGCCATCCATTCTGGAGAAAGAGAGGCGATCGCCTCTGGTGTCAGCACCTCCTGACTTGACTCCCCTGCACCTGCCACACTCACTGGTGCAGGATCTTCATAAATATAGCGTACTCCCAAATGTTTCCCCATTGCCGCAAAGATATCCTCCTCTCGGAACGGTTTCCGCATAAAATCATCGCAACCAGCCGAAAGAATCACCGCCCGTTCCTCCTCCAAAACACTAGCAGTCAGGGCCACAATCGCCGTTGCTTGCCCGCCAGTTGTAGTTTTAATCTGTTTCGTTGCCTCGTACCCGTCCATCACAGGCATTCTCATGTCCATCCAAATCAGATGCGGTTCCCACTCCATAAAAATATCCACAGCTTCTTTACCGTTATTCGCTTCTCTCAACTCAAATCCGAGTGGACTCAGAAGTTTTACCAAAAGTTGGCGGTTCAAAGGTTTGTCGTCCACAATTAGCAAGCGGTAACTCGGCTGATTTGGTTCGAGGGCAACAACTCGATGTTGACTTTTTTTACTTTCAATATCAGCCGCTTCAACCAGATGAACTTGAATATCAAACTGAAACATTGCACCCTTTCCGACATCGCTGATTACAGTAATTTCACCTCCCATTAATTGCACGAACTGGCGACTGATTGCTAAACCCAAACCCGTTCCTTCCTGAGAATCTTTACCAGTTTTTGTCTGCACAAATGCTTCAAACAACTGATGAATTTCTTCAGCGGCAATGCCTGCACCGGTATCTTGAACTTCAAAATGTAGCCAGTAGCGACCTGGCAATTCGTCAGTGCTGTTTTTGTGTACCTTTCCCCTTCCTCCTTTGACTTGCACCGAAACTCCCCCTTCGGAAGTAAATTTAATGGCATTATTGAGCAAATTAATTAAGACTTGGCGCAATTTAACTTCATCGGTGCAAATGTAATGGGGAACTTCCGCCTCTCGATCGAACATTAATTGCAAGCCTTTTTCCTCAGCTTTGAGAGCAAACATATCTTCTAAATCGCCGAGCAATCGATACAAATCGAAGCTTTTTTCATAGATAGTAGTGCGTCCGGCCTCGATTTTTGACAAGTCTAAAACTTGGTTAATTAAAGCCAGCAAATGTTCGCCACTCCGCAGGATAATTCCGACATCTTCTTGATTTTCCCGAGACAGAGTTTTACTGCGGATCATGACTTGAGCAAAGCCGATGACTGCGTTCAAGGGCGATCGCAATTCGTGGCTCATGTTGGCGAGAAAGGTACTTTTAGCTTTGTTGGCTGCTTCGGCGGCTTCTTTCGCCTGCTGCATTCTGAATTCCGCTTCTTTGCTATCAGTAATGTCTTTGATAAAACCTTCGTAGTAAACTAGATTTCCGGCGGCATCGCAGACAGCGCGACAATTTTCGGAAATCCAGATTATGCTGCCATCTTTGCGGTAAATTTCCGCTTCAAAGTTTGACAGTCTCCCGTACTCGTTCATCAGCGCTGCAAATTCACCGCGGCGGTTGGGATTCACGTAAAGCTGGTTCTTGAAATTCGGCTGTACTGCGATTAATTCTGCGGGCGATTCGTAACCGTAGAGCTCAGCTAAAGCCGGGTTAGCGCTGATGTATTTCCCGTCACCAGCAGTCTGAAAAATGCCGTTTAAAGCATTTTGATAAATGTTGCGGTACTTTTCTTCTGCTTCCCGGAGGGCGGCTTCTGCTTTTTGGCGATCGGTAATATCGCTAGAAATCGACAAAAAACAAGCTTCTCCTTCAATATCAATGGTTTCAATCGATAGCAACGCCGTTCTTTCTGCACCACTTTTATTACGAAACCTCAGCTCATAATTGTGAATTGCCGTCTTGTTTTTCAACATTTGAATCATGCGATCGCGTTCTGCTAAAGTCGCCCAGAAATTCAGTTCTACCGCTGTTTTACCAATGATTTGGTCGTGACTGTAGCCAATCATTCGACAAAAACTGTCATTGACTTCTATGTGGCGACCGTCACTGATTCTCGTGATGGTAATCGCATTTGGACTAGAACGAAAAGCTTTAGAAAACTTTTCTTTTGCCTTAGCAAGATCGGACGTGCGTTCTGCAACTTGCACTGCTAAATTTTCGTTGTATTCCTTTAACAGTTTTTCCGCTAGTTTGAGTTCCGTAATATCTTGAAAAGCGCACATCCCGTAGATGATATTTCCTGGCGCGTCATAAATAGGAGTTCCCCAAACTTGCAGGGGAACAGTTTTGTCAGGCGAGCAGATTTCCATGTCATCAACAGTGACACTTTTGCCCTGCAAAGCATTTAAAACTGGGTCGCGTTCCGCCGGGTAAATTTCCTGAGTTCCAGCTAAATAAACTTTGTAAGCTTGGCGCAAATTTTCGGCATCGGCTGCTATAATTCCTTGACCTAAAAGTTGCTCTCCTGTAGGATTAATGTAGTGAGGTTGACCGTTTGTATCTGCAATAAAAATGCCTAGCGGTACTGCATTGAGAAATTGTTTGACTCGATTTTCGCTTTCCGAGATCGAAGTAAATGAGTGCTGCAATTGCTCTGCCATGCTGTTAAAAGCCGCCCCAAGTTCTCCGAGTTCATCTTCGCGATTCAGAGCGAGCTTTGTATCCCATTCATTCTTTGCCAAAGCTTTCGCCGCTGCATTCAATTTTAAAATCGGCCGCACCACCCATTTAGCAGTAAGAATCCCCAGAATTGTCGCCCCGATCAAAGCTGCAACCGATAGCAAAAAAGTAGTGCGCGTATTGGCGTTAATTTGCTCCATAAAGTCTGACTCTGGCACAACTACGACAATCAGCCAATCCAACCCTCGATCGTCTTGAAAAGGAGTTACCTGAATAAAATTTCGCTTCCCATCAACATCAAAAGTAAGCTGTTGAGAATTATTGATTTTAGCTAAGCTGTCGTAGGTTTTCTCTAAATGCTGTGCGCTTTGGCGAATTATCGGATTCTCGCTTGCTGAAGCTTTGATGCGTTTTGCTTCTTTACCTTCCACCGCAAATTCTTGGCCCGCCGTTGAAGTGGCAATTAACATCCCCGATCGCTCCATCACAAAAGTTTGCCCAGATTTACCAATTTTGAGGCTGACGAGAAACTCTTTGATTTTGGAAAATAGCAAATCGCTGCCAGCTACTCCTAATAGCTTGCCAGCGTCGTTGTAGATAGGCATAGCAGCAGTAATTGCCAGTTCTCTTGTCAAAAAATCTGTATAAATTGGAGTCCAAACAGGTTTTTTTGCTAGCGCCGCTGCTACGTACCAAGGGCGAATTCGCGGGTCGTAAATATTGGGTGAAATTTGCACTAATTCAACGCGATTTCTCTGAGAGTCAGCAGTATACCGAGCTAATTTATTGCCAGTCGAGCTGTCAGCAGCAGATATCAGAATCCGATCTTTAGTGCGAATTGCTCCCGAGTGGTCTCCATTTTCTTGGGCTATGTAAATGATGCTGATCGAATCAAAATATTGAATTTGTTCGAGGAAATGAATTTCTAGTTTTTGTTTTTCTTCTAGGTTTAATTGCCCCAATCTTACGCCTTGAACGTTCAGGTGATTGACAATGTGGGGGATTGACATATAATTTTCCATACGGTCTTTGATGCGATCGCTAATTTCTCCCCGCAACTGAGCGGCAACATCATTGACCGCGCGCTGGCCGTTTTGGAACGACAGCCAACCTACAACTCCTACCGTGCCGACAATTTGCACTAAAAAAGGAACCACGAGCACAGTTTGTAATGGAGCTTTGCCGATAATTTTGGTAGCAAAGCGATTGAGAGGTTTAGGAAACATATTCATCCTAAGAGTAATGGGTAATGGGTAATGGGTAATGGGTAATTGGTAATTGGGTAATGGGTAATTGGTAATTGGTAATTGGTAATTGGTTAAGAGAAATGAAAAATAGTTATCGGTGTATCCGTGACTTTCGCGCCGTGAATATATGGTAATAGTAAAAGGTATGGATTTAAATAACTATAACGTATTTCTGCTGACAGTTTTTCCGCAACTGCTAATACAGATTTGATGCGATTGCTCTGTTGGTCACTGCTGCGCGATGCTTTTTTCTCTTTTGCTGTTTGGTTTTTGGCACAGCGCCTAGGGTTGGCAGCAGCGCTGCCAACATCGTATGTGTAGCACGTGTTTGTTGAAAGACTAGGAGGAACGGCCCGATCGCGCAAAAAGCTGATTTTACCTGCGATTCAACTCCACCCTTTCGCCGTAACGCAATAGCATATCCAAACTCTCCAAACGATTTTGCCAAGTTTGCACCTGATAGCTATTCTCCCCAGAATGCAAGCGCATCGAAGATTGAAATTGAGATTGAAAACTCGCCAACAATCTTTTAGCAGTTGCTAAACTTTCTGTAGAAGGATTGGCCGCCAATTTGCTGAAAGCTTGCGCCAATTCGTCCGATCGACTTTTGAGCACTTTCAGTTCAGATTCCGACACCCGCAACTGATTGTTAGCCAACAAAAAACTCCATTCCTGCTTAAGCGCAGTATACCGCGAAGCCGCAGCAGCAAACGGCTGCCGATAAGGAATCGGTTCCGTAGCATTGGTGGAACGCACTCCTAGCCCTTGAGTGCGGTTAAAAAAGCCCTGCATCCCGCTGCTGATACTTTCCACCGCAAAAATAGCATAGCCCCCAGTCGGCAAATCGCGCAAAGCTTGAATTTGATCGATCGCCACAACTTCCGGGAGACTCAACAACTTAACCGACGGAGAAATCAAAGCCGAACCGAGCATTTGTTCCTTCGCCAACGGTTCTGTAACGCGCTGAAGTCGGTTAGTATCCAAAGCATAAGTCATCGGCACAATCAAGTCTACAATACCTTGACGAGCCCAAACTTCCCAATTTTGTTGAATTTTGTAAATCCGCTGACTTTCCGGGTGCGGAAATACTGCCACCGACAGAATTGTGCGGGAAGAATTCGACCGCAAAAGCCGATAAACTTCAGCTACAAAACTATTAATTTGATTAGTTTTAAATTCAACCCACTGCCGCCACAAACTGCCGTCTTTGGGGGAAAGATTCACCGGATCTGTACCAGTTAACTGCTTGAATTGCTGTCTCGCCGCAGCACCGTAGCCGTAGGTAAAACCCGCGTTGTCATTTTGAAAAGGATAGCGAATATAGTCCAATTGGACTCCATCTACTTTGTATTTGCTGGTAATTTCGCTGATAATTCGCAGCAAATAACTGCGCGCTTCTGGGTTTGCCGGATCGAGATAAAATTTACCATCGTTAGGATTTTGGATGCGTCCTTTATTGTCAATATTTGCCCAAGTTGGATGAGCGGAAAGCACTGGCCCAGGATAAGATCCAGGCTTACCAATTAAAGTATTGTGGCGCTTATTTCCGACGGCAAAAATCCAAACCCAAGCGTGCAATTCGATGCCTCGCTCGTGAGCTAATTTAACGGCAGATTCCAGCGGGTCCCAGCCAACTGTGAGGGGGTTTTGTTGCGGTGCAACTTGACTGGGATAAATTGGATATCCGGCATTTAAGGTTTCAAAGAAAACGGTGTTGATACCGGCGGCGGCGAGCCGATCGAACACAGCGGCCAAACCTTGTTCCGATCGCGCTGCAACAATCGTACCGCGATCGAGCCAAACCGCCCGAATTTCCGCCCCAACGCGCTGCCCTTCCTGGGGGTAATTTTGCCATAGCAACTGTCGCGCTTCCACCCACTGCTTTCTAGCTGCTGCGTAGTTTTGCTGCGCCAGGAGTTGGTCAAAATTTTGCAAAGCCTGCCGCGCGGTGGCGATCGCCCGCGCCTTCGTTCCTTGCGCCACCGGGCGACTCGCAGCAGGGCTGCCGCCACTGTTGCTTCCGGCCACGAGTTGAGCAGTGTTGGCAACACTCAGATTAACGGGCGTATTAGCTGAATTGGATGCTGTGAGGGCGCTTTCAAACCTACCGAGGAGGTTGGTGAGTTCTTGGCGCATCAAGTACGCTTCAATGCTGACGATCGGCTTATTGGAATTTACCTGTACATCCAAACCCGCCGGCGCCGACTGATCCGAAGGGTCTGTAAAAGTTGCAGGTACTGGATTGGGAAGAGGGGGAGAAGGAGAAAGTCGGCTCTGCGGGGTATTGCGCGGCAAATTAGAGGTGTTTAGCCTGACTCTTGAGGGGGGAGTTTGTAGTGGGGGTGCGGCGGCTGTTGACGGCGCAACAGGGGAGCCGACTGTTCCTCCCCAGCGGGCGATCGAGGCCCGCAGCCAAGCCTTGTCTACAGTTGCCGAACCGTCGCTACCCCAGCGCCAGCCGAGATAGGTAGCGCGATCGGTGGCGATCGCCGCAGAGGAACCAGAACTATCTTTCCAAGTAGCGACAGTTTGACTATTTGCGTCGGCGGGAATCAAGACACCGCCTTGGACGGAGGCATTTTGTTGTGCAGCGGGAACCCAATTGCTAGAAGTATTGCAGGCGAGATCTCGACAGCGCGTGCGGGGTTGCGGTGTCGCCCGCTGGGTTAACGGAAAAGCCCAATAGGCCCCAAGGAGCGATCGTAAAGATTGGCGCACCAAAGCCGGGGAACTGCGCCCGACTGGCCCTGAAGCAATCAAGCGGCCACCTTGTGAAGCCCAAGCTTCTAAAACTTTAAGTTGGGCCGGACTCAAAGTTTCAATGTTGGGCAAAAACAGCACGTTAACGCCTGCTAAATCCGCCAAATTTTTGATTTCTTCGAGATTGATTGGTTTGTAAGCAATGCCACTTTCCCAGAGGCGCGTGGTAATCTTCACCCAATCGGGAGAATTTTCGGAACTGCGAACAACGCCCAGAACTACTTCCGCGAAACTGGGAGAGGGAAATAGGATGAAAAGATTGAGTAATGTACTCGCTAGAGTTCCAATTAAGACTCTTTGCAAGAAAGTGAAAAAGCGAATTCTTTGAGCCTGAGAGCAGGCTTCAGGCATTTGATCGGGCTTTTTGATTTGTTGCATTGACACGAGAATTACCCACCACACCACTTAGGAAAATTTCAATAACAATTTCGAGCAATTGATCCGCACCATACATTTTTTTATCTCGTCATGCAACCTGAATCAGGAAAATATGCGATCGCCCGCTGGGGATGGGAGCGCATTCGATCGCAAATTTTATCCTAAACTCAGATTGTGTGCGATCGAACAACCGCCATAAAAAAGGTTCGTAGTGAGGACTTTAGTCAAATGGCACTGAAAAAGTGAGCAAAAAAAATCTGTAAGGCAATATATATATAGATCATTGCCTTACAAACACAAAAATCTCTCTCTATTATGCCAAATCGTGCGTCTATTCTCAAACAACAATTTTTGCAGAGCATTGCTTTGCCGTGGGAGGGGCTGCTACCAGAGTCTAAAGTCCAAGAGCTTCTAGCGAATGAGAACGTGAGGTATTACAGCAGCGTCTACACACCGATAGTGACCTTATGGGCGATGATATCCCAGGTGCTAGATCCAGACAAAAGTTTGAGTCAAGCCGTGAAGCGTATGGGCATCTGGCTGAGTGCAGCCGGGGCGGTGCCTCCTTCTTCAGATACAGGGGCATACAGTAAGGCTCGTGGACGACTACCCTCCAGACTTGTTGAACAGTTAGTACCGTTCGTGGCAGAGGAATTAGAAAAGCAAGTTCCAACAGAACAACAATGGTGTGGACGACGGGTGCGGGTACTAGATGGGACAACGCCGGTTGATGAGTGATACTGCTGAAAATCAAGCCGAGTATCCGCAACACAGTAATCAAAAACCAGGGTGTGGATTTCCCATCGCTAAAATGGTGGTACTCTTTTCACTGTTAACAGGGGCTGTGGTATCTGCTGGTATTGCTTACGAAAGCCAGCAGTGAAATTGTGATGAGCCGTTTGCTGTATGCAAATTTAGTCCCCGACGATGTGATATTGGCAGATCAAGCTTATGGTAATTATGTCGATTTAGTCTTAGTAAAAGAGCAAGGAGCAGATGCTGTTTTTCGTAAAAATCATCTCCGTAAAACTGACTTTCGACGGGGGAAAAAGTTGGGAATTGGCGATCATAAAGTCGTCTGGAATAAGCCCCAGCTCTGGTCCTAACCACATGACTATTGAGGAATTCGAGGCATTGCCGTCTAGTTTCATCGTCCGGGAAGTATACTTGCGAATTAAACGCCGCGGTTTCAGAGCTGAGCGTATTATTGTAGTGACAACATTGGTGGATGCCAAACGGTACACTGTTGAAAAGTTGACTCTTTTATATGGACTTCGTTGGTCGGCAGCAGAAGTGAATTTACGCTATGTCAAAACAACGTTAAAAATGGAGATGCTAACATCTAAAACTCCGGTGATGGTGAGAAAAGAAATCTGGACACACTTATTAGCTTACACTTTATTGCGTACCATTATGTGGCAGGCTGTATCTTCGTCAAAAAATACAGTTTTTCAACTCTCATTCCAATCAACCAGGCAGCAGTTTAATCTGTTATTGACGCTGTTGGCAACTACAGGAAAACGCCAACAGCGACAATGGCGTCAATTACTTTTGGAACAGGTGGCAACTAATTTACTCACGATTCGACCAGACCGTTCTGAACAAGCGAGTTTTGAAACGCAGACCGAAACCGTATCCTCGGATGCAGGAACCTCGCTCTGTCTTGAAAGCTAAACTGAGGGCGTGATTAAGACTTTTTCAGTGCCATTGGACTTTAGTCC
>JAJAYT010000470.1 GCA_026786085.1 Microcoleus sp. CAN_BIN18
CCAATAACCAATAACCAATAACCAATAACCAATAACCAATAACCAATAACCAATAACCAATAACCAATAACCAATAACCAATAACCAATAACCAATTCCCATAAAAATGGTTCACTTTAACGTTGGCTTTCAACACTTCAATTCCTTCGCCGACATCACCCTATCCCTGGCCAAAACCTTAGACAAAATCGGAATTCCTATCTCAGTCGAACCTTCGGAAATTGCCTCTCACGTCACCCGCAATTCCACAGCCGAAGAAAACCATCTGCTAGAGAAGTGGATGAACACCGCACCATCAGATTTATTTCAGCTTAAATGGTCTCATTACTGGAAACCTTATTTTCTCAAAGAACTCAACGGACATCTCAACTTAGAATTTTTTGCAATTAATTACGAATTCGCCAAAAACAATGATGATCATGATTACTGGATTTACGATGCTGTCAACAATTCATCCCACATCCTAGCAGTAAGCGAATATTCTAAAAACGTTTTAATCAAAGCTGGCTGTCCAGCCCAAAAAGTCTCAGTAATACCTCTCGGCTTCAATCCTTTAATCTCGCAACTCTATTCTCTCAGACCGCAGAAAACCCAAAAAGATGTAAAATATATTCTGCACATGACCAATTCTTTTGATTTATATAGATTTGGCACGGATCTCGCCATCCAAGCTTTTTATCAAGAGTTTAAAGACGATGCCAACGTAGAGTTAATCATCAAAGATGGCGGCAAAAATCCTGATGTCATAGTGGAACATCTCGTAAATATGGAAAAACAATTCGGCAAGTTAAAGTCAAAAGTTCAAGTAAGACCTAAATTTTGTACTAAAGCAGAACTAGCTGATTTATACTTATCAGCAGATGCTTTTTTAGCTCCGTTTCGCGGCGAAGGTTTTGCGATCAAGATTTTGGATGCCTTTGCTGCGGGTTTACCCGTCGCTATGACTATGTACGGCGGCCCAACTGAATACGCCAATACTGCTAACTGCTATCCCATTGCTTACGATCTAATTCCCGTAGGAGAATGTTACGATACTCAGTATCTAAAAATCCGAAATTCTCCACATTGGGCGGAACCAAATGTTCAGTCTGTTCGCCAACAGTTGCGAAAAATTGTTGAAGACCCGATGCGCTTTCAGGTTGCTCAAAAAGCTAGAGAGACTGCGGATTTATTTAATTGGGAAGCTGCGGGAAAAAAATTGCTAAGATTAATGCGAGAGTTGTTTTAGGAGCGAAAATTATGGGACTCGAACGCAAAATGTTTAGGGGAATGTTTTCACCTACCGAAGTGGTAAGATTGAAACAGCCTTGTTTTACTCCAGGGCGATTGTTTGAACCAGGAAAATATAACGCCGCCGATTTACCGGATGTCGCTTTTGATATGGGTTTGGTAGACCATTTACCGCCAGTCAAAGGTAATAGTGCAGAAAATTTCCACCCCCAAAACCCACAACCTCAAAACCTTGAGGAATAAACTCCAGTTTGTAGTAAGGACTTTAGTCCTAAAAATCCCATTTTGTAGGGTGCGCAATGCGCACCGGCTAATATCTTGTAGGGTGCGTAATGCGCACCGGCTGATATCTTGTAGGGTGCGTAATGCCATACCTGTCTGGCGTGTTAAATTTGAACCATAAAAAACCATCAAACCGCTATTTCACGTTCGGATTTTTCTCTCCTTCAACCAATAAAAATTGGTCTTAGAGCTTGGCTTCAAAATAAAAACGCTGAAAGTTAGTCAACCGGTGCGCAGTGCGCACCCTACAAATACAGAGTGTGCGTCTTGGGATGTGGAACAAAGATCAAGCCAATTTAACCATTTTGCTCGATTTGGGCAATTAACTCTTTCAAAACCTTACTAGCTTTATCATTCTCAATCTGACAAGTTCCGGCATTCAGGTGTCCGCCGCCGCCATATCTTAACATTAACTCTCCAATATTAGTTTTAGAAGTTTTGTTAAAGATTGACTTACCAACTGCGAAAACAGTATTTTGTTGTTTGAGTCCCCAAAGTGCGTGAATCGAGATATTGGACTCGGGGAACAAAGCGTAAAGTACAAAACGATTCCCTGCATAAATCACATCTTCGTTACGCAAATCCAAAACAACTAAATTATCATAAACTTTGGCGCAGCGCTGTATTTGCTCTTTGAATTTTTCTTCTTGTTCAAAGTAGAGGTCTACTCTTTCTTTCACATCAGGAAGCTGCAAAATTTGAGCGATGGCATGATTTTTGCAGTAATCGATTAACTGCATCATTAATTGATAATTGGAAACGGTAAATTCTTTAAATCTGCCTAAGCCAGTTCTGGCATCCATTAAGAAGTTTAGCAGCACCCATCCTTCTGGATTCAAAACTTCTTCTTTGGCAAATTGAGCGGAATCTGATTTGTCAACTGCGGCCATCATCGCGTCGGAAATCTCAGGAAATTTCCCTTGACCTCCATAATACTTGTACAGCACCCTAGCTGCTGAAGCTGCATAGGGGTCGATGATGTGGTTGATTTTGATTTTTTCATGTCGGAGAGTTTCGCTGAAATGGTGGTCGAAAGCGAGATGAACTCCCTCAACATAGGGTAAATTGGTGCTAATATCGTTATTTGTTATTTCAATTTTTCCATCCTGCATATCTTTAGGATGTACGAATTTAATCTCGTCGATCTTATCGAGTTCTTTGAGCAAAACTGCACAGACAAGACCGTCAAAATCGCTGCGGGTGACTAATCTATATTTTTTAGTGAGTGGCATATGCTTCTATGATGGCGAGGGACTGATCACAAGATAATATAACGTATTACCCGATCGCACTACAATATGAACCCTAACCCTTATGCTTGGATAGAGAAGTCTCTCGACACTATTCGTCGCGCCGATTGGTATCGATCGCCACAATCGATCGAAAGTTGTCCCGGCCCTGTAGTAAAATTAGCAGGCGACTGGCTAATTAACTTTGCTAGCAACGATTATCTAGGACTCGCTGGCGATGACAGGTTGATTCAAGCAGCTATGGCTGCAACTAAGGAATTTGGTACGGGTGCGACGGGTTCGAGGTTGGTGGGAGGACACCGCGATTTGCACCGACAGCTAGAGGTGGCTATTGCTAATTTAAAACAAACTGAGGATGCTTTAGTATTTAGTTCGGGATATTTAGCGAATTTAGGGGCGATCGCATCTGTTGTCGGCCAGCGCGATCTGATATTATCTGACAAGTACAACCATTCGAGCCTGAAAAACGGTGCTGCACTCAGCGGTGCAACAACGCTAGAGTACAATCATTGCCATCTTGAGGATTTAAAGCTCAAGCTAGAGCAAAATCGCGCCAAATACCGGAAGTGTTTAATTATTAGCGATAGCGTCTTCAGCATGGATGGGGACTTGTGTGCGCTGCCGCAGTTGTTAGCTTTGGGCGAGCAATTTAACTGTATGGTATTAGTAGATGAAGCTCACGCTACAGGAGTTTTCGGTGCTAGCGGTGCCGGTTGCGCCGAACATTTCGGGTGTACGGGATTGCCACTAATTCAAGTTGGCACACTCAGCAAAGCTTTAGGAAGTTTGGGCGGCTACGTTGCGGGCTCTGCTGCTTTAATTGATTTTCTCCGCAATCGAGCGGCGAGTTGGATTTATACTACAGCATTGACACCTGCTGACACGGCGGCGGCTTTGGAAGCTGTGAGAATTGTCAAGCAAGAACCAGAACGCCGAGTTCGGTTGCGACAAAATATCGAAACTTTCAAATATGACGCGATTACCAATCACCAATTACCAATTAGCAATTCCCTCTCCCCAATTTTCAGTTTGCCCCTAAAAGATGCAGCCACAGCTTTAACAGTTAGTAGCCAACTTAAGGAGATGGGTATTTTTGCTGTGGCGATTCGCCCTCCGACTGTCAGCGTGAGTCGAATTCGGATTTCGCTGATGGCAACTCACGAGCTCGCACACCTTCAGCAGTTGGTAGAGGCTTTGGGGCAAGTTTTGAGTTTGGGCTAAATGTTGGGTGCGCAGTGCGCTAGGGCATCGGGCATCGCCCTAATGACTAATGGCTTTTGACTAATGACTTTGGATTGTCAAGGTATCGCTATTGACTTATAGCCAGGAGTATACATGATTTGGGTCGATCGGTCAATCAATGTAAACTTTTTGTAAATTTCGATACTTTTTGAAATTTCGCGCTATATTGAATAAGTAGCCACTACACCAAATTTAATATAAGGAACGTCCACCATGAACACAAATCGCCAAAACGTCAAAAAAATCTCTGACACCCACCGTGCTAATATTCAAAAGCAACTGACGCACCGCATCGAAGTAGCCAGAGCCAGCGGCAACCAAGATTTGATTCGGGTGCTTGAAGATGAAATGAAACAGTTGTAAGAAGCTGCAACTAAAATTTGTCCGTAGTTTGGTTTAGAGGGTTGCGTGAGAAATGCAGAATTCCCGCAACCGCTACCTTTTGATTTTTCACTCCTCTCTTAGTTGGTAGAAAAAAACCCGGTTTCTTCAAGAAACCGGGTTTTTTCTGGAACTTTTGGGTGCTTGTGGCGCGCCTGATGTCGTGTTTGGTCGCCACTAACAAGTAAGGATTTGTGCGGACTGAAGTCGTCACTACGAACTGCGGACTGAAGTCCGCACTACGAACTGTCTTATCTGCCTCCGACTACAACATTTTTAATGCGCAAATGGGGGCCGCCGACGCTGACAGCTAAACCGTTTTGGCCGCCTTTACCGCAGCCGCCGTAGGCATAAACTGAGTCGTTGCCGATCGACTCAATATCCTTTAAAGTCTGAAATACATTGCCGCTTAAAGTGACATCACTCACCGGTTCAGCCAATTTGCCGTTGCGAATCATGAAGCCTTCCGCCGCCGCAAAGGTAAACATTTCGCCGTTGGTTTGTCCTCCCAACATCCGCACTGCATACACTCCTTCCTCGATGTCGCCCACCATTTCGTCGAAAGAATGTGCGCCAGATTCGATCGCCGTATTAGTCATTCTCACCAACGGCATAAAAGTAGCGCTTAGAGCCCGCGCATTTCCCGTCGGAGCTTCGCCCATTTTGCCCGCAGTCTCGCGATTGTGCATCCTCGCTGCTAAAACTCCATTTTTGATTAAATGCTTGCACTGAGCGGGCACACCTTCGTCGTCGTATTTGAGAGTTCCTGGCAATCCCGGCAATGTTGCATCGTCAATTACGTTCAATTGTTCGATCGCCACAGGCTTACCCAAAGTCAACAATTCCTGCATTTTTGGGTTTTCGTAAATCCCGTCTGCTTCCGACAAATGACCGAAAGCTTCGTGAATAAATACCCCAGACAAATAAGGGTCTAAAATCACCGGATACTGGCCGCCTTTGACCGGTTTTGCGTCTAGTTGGCTGACAGCTCGAACCGCCGCACTCTTAACACGATCTTCAATATTTGTCAAGACATTGTAATCCGATCGCGAATGAATCGATTCAAACCCTTGACGGACGACACCATCTTCATTGCGGGCGATCGCCCCGAAGCGCCCGGTGACATCCAAACGCTCTTGAGCGATCGAAGTGCCTTGAGAATTCACAAAATAAGTAATCCCGAATCTGTCGCTATAACCGGCCATTGTTGTCTGAATTCGCGCGTCATAATCTAACAGCAACTGGTTGTAAGATTCGAGCAACTTGCGCTTTTCTGCTAGAGTGATCGATCGCGGATCGCGGCCCAATTCCACCGCGACATAATCTTGAATCGGAGTGACATCTGCTAGTACAGTTTTTTCGCTGCCAACTAAACGAGACTGCACGACAGCTTCTTCAATGCGAGCTTTTAACTCAGCTAAACCGTTAAAAGTTACAAAACTCCAGCCGCCTTTGTGACAGGCGCGGATGCCGCCGGCGAGACTGAAACTGCGGTTGACGGCATCTAACTGAGGGCCGCGAAAACTAATCGCTGTTGACTCGCTTTTTTCCAGGCGAACTTCTAAATAATCTACTCGATCGCGATAAGGTGCGATCGCTTCCATCAACTGTTCTTGCATCAAATTGCCCCTATGAATGATTCGCCGTAGCGATGACAAAAATTATTGCTAACTGTATTTTAGCCAATAAATCCCGTCTTTCGGGTGCGCGTTCCCACCCTCCCGTGCTCCGGGTACGGGCATCCTACCCGATCGCGGGCGATCGGTGACGGGTTTGCCATAATACAAAAAAACTCGCGCAGGCTTGCCCCAAGCCCGGTATGCCGGAAATCTTGCATTTGCCTACAAAAATCGAATTAAACTAAATCTATCTAGAGACGTAAAAATATACTTGAACTGCCGGCAGATGGAATACTTTAAGCTTAAAAAATTCCAAATTTCACCGTATTTAGCAGCAATTTCGGCATTTATAGCCATTTTGGTCGGAGTTGGTATTTTAGACCGATCGGAACAGCGGCGATTTTTGCAGTATAACCGCGCTAGCACGATCGATCGGCTCAGCACAGTTCGTTCTAAGCTGGAAAGCTCTTTGAATTCCCGGCTATTTCTGATGCGGGGTTTGGTGGCTTACATTTCCAACAGTCCAAACATCACCGAAGCCGAGTTTGCAGCGACAGCGAGAATTTTGGTGGCACAGCAAACCGGCATTCGCAACATAACCTTAGTTAAAGGCACGACGATCGCTTACATTTACCCGCTGCTGGGAAATGAAAAGGCGATCGGGGTTGACTTGACGGCGGTATCCGAACAGCGGGAAATGGTCGAAGAGGTCATCAACAGCAGAAAAACTTTACTTGCTGGGCCAGTGCAATTATTGGAAGGGGGCGTGGGGTTCGTCAGCCGATCGCCCATTTTTCTCACACCCCCCGGCGCAGATCCCGAAACAGGAGTTTATTGGGGCTTGACAGGCATGATCCTCGACAAAAATTCCCTGATGGAGGAAGCAGGACTCAATGACCCCTCAGCCAAGCTTCAATACGCCTTGCAGGGCAAAGACGGTAGGGGAGTGTCCGGCGACGTGTTTTTCGGCGACAAGTCGATTTTTCAGAGCAATCCCGTGGTTCTGGAAGTGACTTTGCCCAACGGTTCCTGGCAGTTGGCAGCAATTCCAGCGGGAGGATGGCCGGAAAATTCGCCGTTTCGGGGGTGGCTGCTCTTTGGAGGCAGCTTGTTGGCAGTTTTGAGCGGGGCGGGGGTTTTTAGCTGGGTGTACGGCCCTGCGAAGCTGCGGGCAAGCGAAGCTAAGTATCGGCAATTGGTTGAGAATGCTAACAGCATTATTGTGCAGTTAGACAGTGAAGGCAAGATTACTTTTTTTAATGAGTTTGCTGAAACTTTTTTTGGTTATTCCGAAGCAGAAATAATTGGCCAAAGTGCGATCGGCATAATTGTAGATCCGGCCAATTTGTCGGAAAACGACTTAGCCATCATGATTCGAGACTGTTTGGCACAGCCGGACAAATACTTCAAACACGAGAATGAAAGCATCCGTCGCAATGGCAAAAAAGTCTGGGTAGCGTGGAGAAACCAACCTTTGCTCGATGCGAAGGGAAATTTGGCAGGATTGCTTTGTATCGGCACAGACATTAGCGATGCCGTGGCGGCAGCTACGCAACGCAAAAAAGCTGAAATTGCCCTACAAGCTTCTGAATCAGAATTGCGCGCCTTGTTCGCTGCCATGAACGACGTAATTTTGGAGGTCGATATTGAGGGACGCTGCCTGAAAATTGCCCCGACAAATCCCCAATTGTCGTACAAGCCGCCGGCGGAATTTATCGGTCAAAAAAGCAGCGATTTATTCGAGCCAGAAATGGCAGAATTTTTTCTGGAGCAAATTCGCATCGCCCTCGCTACGAATCAAACCTGTACTTTTGAATATAACCTACAAATTGGCTGCGAACAAAAGTGGTTTGTGGCCACCATTTCGCCCATGAAAGAAAACACGGCTTTGTGGGTGGCCCGCGACATTACGCAGCGCAAGCAAGCTGAAAATTGGTTGACAGGTCAAAAACAAATTTTAGAAATGATTGCTAACGGCGCTCCTCTGGGCGATACTTTAAATACTTTAGTTGACATTATCGAACAGGAATCGAAAGATGTCATGGGTTCGATTTTGCTTTTAGATAAAGACGGCGAACATTTGCTGCACGGAGCCGCGCCGAGTTTGCCAGAAAGTTACAATGCTGCTGTTAATGGTATAGCCATTGGCCCCGATGTCGGTTCCTGCGGCACTGCTATCTATCGGGGCGGACAGGTGATCGTTACAGATATTGCCACCGATCCTTTGTGGGCAAATTTTCGAGATTTAGCCTTGAGTTTTGGACTGGGAGCTTGCTGGTCTACTCCTATTTTCTCATCTCAGGGTCAAGTTTTGGGAACTTTTGCAATGTACTCTGCCCAACCGCGCAGTCCCGATTGTTTTGAGCTGCAATTGATAGAATCTGTCAGGCATTTAGCAGGAATTGCGATCGAACGCAAACAAGCAGAAGAAAGTCTCAAACAGCTCAATCAAGAACTAGAAAATAGAGTCGAACAAAGAACTACTCAATTGAGGCAAACAGAAGAACGTTGGCAGTTAGCGCTCAAAGGCAACAATGACGGCATTTGGGATTGGAACCTGCAAACAGGAGAACTCTTCGTGTCGGAGAGATTTCAGGAAATCACCGGATACGAACACCGCCCAAATCTCGATTACTTTGACGAATGGAACAGCAGCACGCATCCAGACGATTTAGCCTTAGTAACGCAAGCTTTCCAAGACCATTTAGACAAGAAAACGCCGCATTACATCATCGAATACCGCTTGTGGTGCTACAACAGCGCCTACAAATGGATACTCAGTCGGGGACAAGCTTTGTGGGACGAATCTGAAAAAGCTGTTCGGATAGTTGGTTCAATTAGTGACATTACGGAGCGCAAAGAAGCCGAGTCAGCATTGCGGGAAAGCGAGGCAAAATTCCAAAAACTGTCGGCTAATGTGCCGGGAATAATTTATCAATGTTTGTTGCGTGCAGATGGCTCTTTCAGTTTCCCTTACATGAGTCCTGCTTGCCGAGAAATGTTTGAGTTGGAACCCGAAGCTATTGTGCAAAATTCGGCTTTGCTCATGGATTTAGTTCATCCCGACGAGCGCCAAGATTATTACGAATCTGTTGCTATTTCAGCGCAAACTTTGCAACCTTGGCAGTGGGAAGGACGGCTAGTTCTGCCTTCCGGCAAGATGCGCTGGTTTCAGGTAAATTCGCGTCCTGAAGCTAAAGAAAACGGCGATATTCTTTGGGATGGCATCACCATTGATATTACGAATCGCAAACAAGCTGAATTAGCTTTGCAAGAAAGCCAGCAGTTTATTCAAAAAATTGCCGATGCTACTCCCGGTATTTTGTATCTCTACGACTTGGAAGAACAGCGAAATATCTATACTAATTCTTCTATTGGTACGCTTTTAGGCTATAGTTTTGACGAGATTAAAGCGATGGGTTCGTCAATGATGCTTCAGGTAATACACCCCGAAGATTTGCCTAAAGTTCTGGAACATCATGGGAGCTTTGCAGGAATTGAGGATGGCAAAGTTCTGGAAATTGAGTACCGGATGCGGGGCGCAGACAATCAATGGTTTTGGCTGCAAAGTCGGGATAGTATTTTTAGCAGGAATTATGAAGGTCAGCCCAAGGTAATAATTGGATTTGCCCAGAATATTACGACTCGCAAACAAGCTGAGGATTATCTGCGACAAAGCGAGGCGCGAGAAAGATCGAGATCCCGAGAGTTAGAGTCAGCGCTGCGGTCATTGCGCTCTACTCAATCTCAGCTCATTCAAACTGAAAAAATGTCTTCTTTGGGGCAGTTAGTTGCCGGGATTGCTCACGAAATTAATAATCCGGTTAATTTCATTCACGCTAACATTAATTATCTCAAAGAGTATACACAACAGTTGCTCGATCTGGTCATTCTTTACGAAGAGGAGTATCCAGAACATAATGCAAAAATTGTCGATCGCATTCAAGAGATTGATTTGGATTTCATGGCAGAGGATTTAAGAAAACTTGTGGGTTCGATGCAGGTAGGAACCGAGCGCATCCGGCAAATTGTCTTGTCCCTCAGAAATTTCTCGCGGCTGGACGAATCGGCAATGAAGCCTGTGGATATTCATGCGGGAATTGATAGCACTTTGTTGATTTTGCAGCACCGCTTGAAGAGTCACGACAGCCGCCCGGCAATTGAAGTAATTAAGGAGTTTGGCAAACTGCCGCTGGTGGAGTGCTATGCCAGCCAACTAAATCAGGTGTTTATGAATATTATTGCTAATGGCATTGATGCGATCGAGGAACGCTGTCACAAGTTGTCGGTTTCTGAAGTAGAGAAAAATCCCGGCCGGATTGCTATTTGGACTGGTGTAACAGCGCAAAACACTGTGCTGGTGAAAATTTCGGACAACGGTATGGGCATTCCAGAGGCGGTGCTCGATCGCATTTTTAACCCATTTTTTACGACAAAAGAAGTGGGGAAAGGTACGGGGTTGGGAATGTCGATCGCGCACTCGATTGTGGTAGAAAAGCACAAGGGGAAGATTGAGTGTATTTCCCAAATCGGATGTGGGACGACTTTTGTGATTGAAATTGCGATCGGCAAAAACTATCAGTAGCAGCGTACATCAGCCAGCAGCCGCTACCTGACGCACCCTACAAGTTAGCGACTAAAATAGATCCAAGCTGCTAGGGAAGCGGTGCTGCATCAACCTTTATTGTATAAAAACTGACATGATAGGATTAATCCTGGAAGCGCTGGAAGCAATGGGACACAATGTCCGCTGGATGTCTTGGAATTTGTTTTTAGGTTTAGTACCGCTAGCCTTGAGTTTTTGGCTGTTTCGCAAACCCCGATCGCGCTGGCTGCTGTGGGGTACGGGCTTTCTCCTGGGCGCTACTTTTTTGTCCAGTACGCGCCCTGTTTTTGCCTATCTGAAGCACATAGTGCAAGATGTGGGCAAAACTTACGTTTTGGGGGCGATCGCGATTACGCTGGCACTGATGGCTTTAGACATCTGGGTACTGCGGCAGCGCGGAGTTCGCTCTCTCCGCTGGTGGGGCGGTTTTTTCTGGTTTATCGCATTTTTACCCAATGCGCCCTACGTTTTAACTGATATCATTCACCTGATCCGCCAGATTAAAGAGGGGAATTCGGTGTGGGTGGTAACATTGGCTTTGATTCCGCAATATCTGGTGTTTATGCTGGCGGGGTTTGGGGCTTATGTGCTGTCGGTGATGAATTTGGGTTACTATTTGAAGCAACAGGGTTGGAGTAGATTTATCCTAGCAACGGAGATAATTATTCATGCACTTTCGGCGATCGGCATTTATTTAGGGCGATTTATCCGCTTCAACACTTGGGATATTCTGACTAATCCCGATGCGCTGGTTAACACCGTCATGAATGATTTGATTGGTAAGCGTCCGGTTGTAGTAATGGCTGCAACTTTTGTAGTAATTGCTGTTTTGTATTGGGTGACGAAACAAGTCATTTTAGGAATTAGCCAGCGATTTTACGGTAGCCAATTGTCGTCGGAGTCGATCGGCGAGCGCGCGACTTCTTCGAGCTAGATCGATTTGAGATTGGCTCGATAACGTCCAAACTTTTTTGCTCTCCACGACTTAAATCGGAAAACAATTATCCGTAGGTGGGTGAGACCAATTTCTTCCCTAAACTCCCAAATAAATTACTGCCGCCATCGGTAATAAAACTTGATATGTTATAAAAGCGGAAGTAGTTTTGTAAAAAGCAAAGATGAATCGATTTGACCGTCAGTTGTGGCAGCGGTTTATGGCGATCGCTCAGCCTTACTTTTATCCTTTAGAGCCTGGGGGCGGCAGAATATTTTTAGGATTAGTCGCGCTGCTGTTGATATTTCTCTTTGCTGCGATGTTTGTGGCTGTGAGCGCTTTATGTCTCGGGGGTGCTGCTTTTTTTCCAGCTTTTGTCAATAGTATTGCGGCCGGCTTAGTTACTTTGTTGAAAGGAATTATTAATTCGCCCGCAATTGCGATCGTAGCTTTAATGCTAATAATTCCTTTCATTGCTTTTATCTGCTTCAAAAACAGATTGACGGCGCACTGGCAACCTTGGGCTTTATTGACTTTTCTGCTATTTTTGTCGCTGTCAGTTAGCGGGCTGAATGTAATCATTAGTTACGTCGGTAACTTTTTTAACACAGCACTAGCAAAAAAAGACGAACTCAATTACTGGAAGTATCTGTTTGTCTATGCAGGCGTTTTTGCAGTCGGCACTCCTATTGTCGTAATTTACCGCTATACCCAAGATAAATTAAGTCTCTACTGGCGAGAGTGGATGACAAATAAGTTCCTCGACAAGTATTTTCAGAATCGGGCTTATTACGAAATAAATTCCCACAAAGAAATCGACAATCCCGACCAGCGAATTTCCGAAGATGTCAAATCATTTACCAGGACAAGTTTGTCATTCTTGCTGATAATCCTGGGTTCAATAGTTAACATTATATCTTTCACAGGTATCCTATGGTCTATCTCAAAACAACTTTCGATATTCCTGATAGTCTATGCTATCTTGGGGACGGTCGCCACTCTGATTTTTGGGCAAAGATTAGTACCTCTTAATTTTAACCAACTTAAAAAAGAAGCTAACTTCCGCTACGGACTGGTTCACATTCGCGACAATGCTGAATCTATTGCTTTTTACCGGGGAGAAGAACAGGAATCGACACAAATAAAGCAGCGGTTTGTGGAAGTATTCCGCAATTTTAATTTACTAATTGGCTGGCAGCGAAATCTGGATTATTTTACAACTGGATACGGATATGCTGTGGTGATTATTCCGGCTTTGTTTCTCTCTCCTGCTTATTTTGCGGGCAAAATCGAGTTTGGAGATATCACTCAAGCAGGTTTTGCTTTCAGTCAGGTTTTAGGCGCTTTTTCGGTGGTTGTAACTCAGATTGAACCGCTGAGTTCTTTTGCAGCTAGTATCAATCGTTTGACTGTGTTTACAGATACTTTGGAAGCAGAAAAAGCGGTATCTCGTGCCGGAGAAACTTCTATAGATGTAGTAGTTGATTCTCAGTTGACGCTGGAACACGTTACTTTAGATACTCCCAAACATCAAAAGACTTTAATTAGGGATTTGTCGGTAGCGGTGTCGCCGGGAGAAGGGCTGTTAATTGTCGGTCAAAGCGGTGCTGGGAAGAGTTCTTTGCTGCGGGCTATTGCGGGTTTGTGGGACTCGGGAACGGGCCGTTTGGTGCGGCCGGAACTCGCGGAAATGTTGTTTTTGCCGCAGCGTCCTTATATGATTTTGGGCAGTTTGCGATCGCAACTTCTGTATCCCAACACCAGCAGCGATGTTGACGAAGAGAAATTGCGCGACATTTTAGCCTCAGTAAATTTAGCAGATTTGCCGGACAGATTGGGCGGTTTTGATGCGGATTTAGATTGGGCTGATGTTTTGTCGCTGGGAGAACAGCAGCGTTTAGCTTTTGCTAGATTGTTGTTAACCCAACCGCGATACGCTATTTTGGATGAGGCGACAAGTGCTTTGGATTTGAAGAACGAGCAACATTTATACGAGCAGTTGCAAGCAACTAAAACTACGTTTGTGAGTGTCGGCCATCGATTGAGTTTGTTGAAATATCACCAGCAGGTTTTGGAACTGTTGGGTGATTCAAGTTGGCGTTTGCTTTCGGCTGAAGAATACGACGCTAGTGTGAAGGTTTCTGCCTGATTTTCTAGGGCCCAGAACCCCGACTTTTTGAAGAAGTCGGGGATTTGATACACCTTGATACAAGCAAACTGAACATTAAAAGTTAAAATTTCTAGCCGATTCAAAGTCAAATAATATAATATAAGATAGATTTTTAGTATAGGCGAGATTCCTACCTTGACTACTCCGATTCCTCAGAACTTTGTGCAAACGATCGCCAAACAGCGCGCAGTCACAGATGCCGAGTTAGAAACCCTATTGATGGCTCTCGATGGTCAATCTACGGCGACAATCGCCACGAAGCTTGGCATTAGCGACATCGCCGTGCGCAAAAGACTCGGCGAAGTTTACAAAAAGTTTCAGATTGGGGGGAACGGGCCTGGAAAGCTGTCGGAATTGAGACATCAGTTACTGTTTTCATACCACACTGAGCAGGGAACGAGCGATTTTAGCGGAGGTAAAGGTTCTCTATTCAAAATAGGGATTCGCCGACAGGAAGATTGGGGTCAAGCACCGGATGTTACAGTTTTTTACGGACGGACTGAAGAATTAACTACTTTAAAGCAGTGGATTGGATCGGATAATTGTCGCCTAGTAGCGCTGCTGGGTTCTGCCGGCAGTGGCAAAACAACTCTGTCGGTGCAGTTGGCCTCACAGCTACAGAATGAGTTTGATTTTGTGATTTGGCGATCGCTGCGATCGACTCCAGCACCATCCGACTTCCTCGCGGACTTAATTCAACTTTTTTCTAACCAACAAAAATTCGATCTGCCGTTAGCGGAACTCTCGAAGACGATCGACCTCAACGACAAAATTTCGCGATTGGTCGAGTATCTGCGGAAGCAGCGCTGTCTGCTAATTTTAGACGATTTTGAAGCAATTCTCAAACCCAAAGAACTAGCGGGGCACTACCGCGAAGGCTGCGAAGGATATCGAGATTTAATTGTGCGACTCTGTGAAGTCAATCACAATAGCTGTTTGGTGCTAGTTAGTTCAGAAGAACCTACGGAACTGACTTTGCTGGCGGGAGAAAAAGTGCGCTCTTTAAAACCTGGCATTTCCGAAGAAATTGCGCGGGAGATTTTCCAAGAAAAAGGTTTGTCGGTTCGAGATAAAGACTGGGAAATCTTGTTAGCCCGGTACGGAGGCAATCTGTTAGCGTTAAAGATTGTGGCGACCACGATTCACGAGTTTTTCGAGGGTAATGTTTTAAAGTTTTTGGAAGCAACGGCGTTATTTGTAGAAGAACATATCAGCAATTTGCTCGCGCAGCAGTTCGATCGAATGTCAAGTTCTGAACAAGAGATTGCCTACTGGATGGCTATTGCTCAAAGTCCGATTTCGATCGAGACTTTGCGAGAGCAGATGTTGGTCAATTCGTCGCTTTCGGATTTGCTAAAAAATCTCGATTCTCTGGGCCGTCGCTCGCTGATTGACAAAATCAGTGAGGGAACAGAAACAGTTTTTATGCTTGGGTCTTTGATTGTGCAGTATGTGAGCGACAGATTAGTCGATCAAATGCGATCGGAGATTTTGGAGACGATCAATACCCAAGGAATCGAAAAAATGCAGTTGTTAAAAACTCACAATTTGAGCATCAGTATTGCTAAACGAAAACAAAGTAAAGAAGCTAGAAGTAGTTCTATTTTAGAATTAGTTAAAAATCGCCTGCAAGTGTTGTTTATGAAAAATACAGGTTTTGAAGAACCGCTAAAGATCCTGACTAAAGTTGCCTCTGAGCTGGAGTCTAAATCGACCCTAGAGGTGGGATATGCTAGGGAAAATCTGGTGCAGATTATTTCAGATGCAGACGGCGGTTGAAACCGCGCCTACAAAAACGAAGTCCGCCGACGCGGACTGAAGAAAATAATGTAATTTTAACCGCTTTTTCTTCAACCCGCTTGGAGTGGGTTTTGTCTGTATAGACGCGGTTTCAACCGCCCGGTCTTCTATTTGACAATGCCCAAAACCGAGGCAGATTCAGACCCTGTAATTTTGCCCAAAGCAGGCGCTCTTTGAGCCTCTGCAATTTTGGGAAGCAAAAGTC
>JAJAYT010000471.1 GCA_026786085.1 Microcoleus sp. CAN_BIN18
TAATTGGCAAAATCGTCGTAGCTTTCGACTTCGCCGTAACCCATCAGCAAGACAGCAACTCTGTCGTTACTTGCAGGTGCTGGAGATGTTTTTAACTGAATTTTTTCTGGAGAAGCAACCACTTTGTATTCCTCGATTTTATTTATTCTAAGAGATATAGACAGGATGAAGGGTGAATCTGAGATTTTTGATTGTTGGCGATCGCACGAAGGTTGCGTGCGGGGCTGATTCCCGGTTTCTGCACCGATATTTCCGGGCTAAAGCTCTTATTTATCCTAGAAACCGGATTGATGAGCATCAGTCTTAAATCGGCTTTTTACTCTTACCCGAAACCCGTAGGGCGGCTAAAACTCGAATCAGGCTTTGCTAAGCCTGACAGGAAATGCGGCCAGGGGGCATAAGTTTTATGTTTTCTTAAGACTTTATTACCTTGCCTCGGATTCCGCAGGTTTGGAGCGTTCCCAGCGTTTATTTTGGGGGGATACTCTTCAAACTTGACTCTCTTATAAGTTTAACATCCTATCCCCCCGGATGGTATATTATTAATTATGGTATACTGTGCTATATAATGAAGTTATGTTAAGCTTTTGATTAATTTTCTTGAAGCACGATGAGACTGGTAATTTGCCCCGGAATCCATGACCCAAAACTCACTGATTGTTTCCTAGCGCGACTTTCGGAAGTTTGGGGAGATGCAGAACCCCAGCAAAATACCCAAACATCCTACCCTGTTAAGATTTTTCCCGCTCATAAACATCCACCTTTTTCAGCGCTTGACATATTCCACTTTTTGTGCTGTCAAGAGTTGGCAGGAGAAAGTCTAGTATTTGTCAGTTTTTCGGCTGGGGTAGTTGGGGCGATCGGGGCGGCTTGGATGTGGCAACAAATCGGCGGCAAAGTCGGGGCATTCATTGCCTTAGACGGTTGGGGAGTACCCCTGGGGGGCAATTTCCCGATTCACCGGATCAGCCACGATCGCTTTACACACTGGAGTTCGGCTATTCTCGGCAGCGGTGGAGAGAGTTTTTATGCAGATCCGCCCGTTGCACATTTGGATTTGTGGCGCGAACCCCAAACCGCCCAAGGCTGGCAAATTAGTCAAACAGCCGATCGTATCGAGACGACGAAACCAGCCACCGCAGCAACATTTTTAGTTCACTTATTGAAACAGTACGGAGTCCAATCAGTTGTTTAACTTGAATTTAGTATCATCGACGATCGCATCTACTACCACCTTCACAGGCCTAGAAAATCCTGTATCTCCTTCAGAAAGAAGCAAGAGCATTCAGCAGTGGTTGGTATTTGGCGCTTCAGCATTTTTAGTCTCAATTCCAGTTTTTGTGCAAGCACCTTTAGTGCGTTTGTATCCAACCATCAGTTTGCTATCAACTATCCCCTGGTTCGTACTTAGTTTAATCTTAATTTTCCGCCCCAAAACCCAACTTTGGGGAGACTTATTATTAGGCTTTGCCGGATGTTGGCTGGCAGGTTCCATCTATTGGGGCTGGTTTAGATGGGAACCAATTTTGCACTTACCGATAGAAGCAATTGGTTTGCCCTTTGCTATTTGGTGTTTGGGAAAATCTTGGGGAAAAGTGGGAGCATATTTTTATTTAGGTTCGTTATTGGGAACCGCGATTACTGATGTATATTTTTACTTGACAGGTTTGATGCCTTACTGGAGACAAGTGATGCACGCGGAACCGGAATTAGCGATGCCGATTTTCCAAAGCGCGATCGGGCAAATTGACACTCCTTGGGGCATTGGCTGTGCGATCGTTTTAATCGCTGTACTTTTAACTGTGGGTTTGCTGAGTTTGCGCGATCGTACTTTGCACTGGCGGGCATTCAGTGGAGCAGTTTTCAGTACGCTTTTAGTAGATGGTTTATTCTGGCTAGCCGCCTCCGCAGCTTAAAATTTCTGATTTGTTTCTATAATTGGTGATTTTTAACCGCAGGCTGTAGGGTGCGTCAGTCTTCAGGTTAGTACGAAAAATTCAGGTTTGATCAACTGACGCACCCTACTAATTTTGACTGGGTATTCTGTTTTTTTTTATCCCCCTGTTAACTTGATATAAGTCACAGGATAATCAGGATTGCTCGGATTCCCGACTAACCGCTGATTTTTACAATCCACAAGCAAATCTAACTTCTCCAAAACCACTTGACCAATCAACACCTCGTCACCTGTAACCAGAGCATCTTCCGTAGTCCTGCGTCCATCAATTTCAATTAATATAGCCTCCGTTACTCCTACGGTTTCTTGACGACCATCGGCATACTTAACAGCTTGCTGTCCTATAATTCGTAAACCTAGCTGCTGCAAAATTTCTGCTGAAATTACTAGGTAAACCGATCCTGTATCTACTAAAGCTTCTGTTTCACACTCGCGCAACAGCCGAGGCGCGAGCAACCCGCGACTAATTAGAGCTTCATCTATGGCATTTGTCAGCTTTACCTGAGTCTTAACTGCCCCCATATTTTTAATTCCATCCAATTCTAATTTATTTAATTCTTTCATACTAAATTTCCTTTGATATTTTTATGCTTACATTATACGAATTCTGCTAACCCAGACGCGATCGCCCCTGATTCCTATATGATTGAAAATTATCACTTAAAACTCAAAACTACTTAATCATGTCTTTCATTTCAATTCGCGGTGTAGAACATTATTACGAGTGGATAACAGCAGACAAGAGCGCCCAACCCACGGGTAAACCAGTGATGGTATTTCTGCACGGATGGGCTGGCTCGGCTCGCTACTGGGAAAGCACCGCACAGGCGATCGCACAAGACTTCGACTGCTTGCTTTATGACATGAGAGGTTTTGGACGTTCTCCACTGCCACAACAGCCTCCTGAGCCTAGCTATGAACTCGAAACCTATGCTGAGGACTTAGCCCAATTGTTAGCAGCTTTGAATTTAAGTCGCGTCTACATTAATGCTCACTCGACAGGTGCATCAATTGCTACTTTATTTCTGAATCTTTATCCCGAAAAGGTAGAAAAGGCAATTCTGACTTGCAGTGGCATTTTTGAATACGATGAAAAAGCCTTTACAACTTTTCACAAATTTGGTGGCTATGTGGTAAAATTTAGACCATCTTGGTTGGCATCTATCCCTTTTGCCGATCGCATATTTATGGCCCGATTTTTGCACCGCAGTCTGCCCACAGAGGTCAGTCTGGCGTTTCTCAAGGATTTCTTGATGGCAGACGAGGAAGCTGCAATCGGTACAATGGTGACGGCTGTCAGCAAAAGAGCAGCCGAGGAAATGCCCGAAGAATTCGCACGGTTGAGTGTGCCGACACTGCTGGTAGCTGGAGAATTCGATCAAATTATTCCCGCAATCATGGGCAAACAAGCCGCCTCCCTCAGCAAAAAAGTAGAATTTGTTATAATCCCAAATACATCTCACTTTCCAATGCTGGAGGATGCCGCAACATATTTGCAGCTAATCCGGAATTTTTTACCAGCAGTGGCATAGCTGAGTTAGCTTGAATTGAATGTACGATCGGGAAAGCCAGCTTTTATCGCAGCTTTTTTTCCGATCTTAATTTTTAAATTACTAATTTCTTAAAGTCAAAGGTGATATCATGAATGACCTCGACCAATACTATAAGGTGCTGGGACTGCTGCCTGGAGCTTCCTCAGAAGAAATTACCGAAGCTTACAAAGATTTAGCGTTCATTTGGCATCCCGATCGCATCCCTAAAGACAATACTAGATTACACCACAAAGCTGAAGAAAAGATTAAGGAAATTAATCTAGCTCGCGAGAAATTGCGCTCGATTCAGCCAAGAGGTCAGAATCAAAACAATGTTCAGCACAAAAATACTCAGCACAGACACACCCAGCACCAAGAAGCTCAACCACAAAACACCCAGTATAAAAATACCCAGTACCAAAATACTCAGTACCAAAATACTCAGTACAGAAATACTCAGTATCAAAATAATCAGCCACCGCCGACAAACCCAAAAGAACCTCGCTACTCTTCCCAGTCATCTCCAGGAAAATCTCCTGGTAATTATGCGGGAAATTATGCAGGAAACTATTCTACAAATCCTTCAGGGCCCTATTCAGATACCTCCCGCTACAAATCGCCACCGCCGCCACCGCCGCAGCCATCTCAGCCTTACCGCCAAGCCGCACCACAAAGTCCCGATTTGAGCGGTTCCAACTTCAAAGGAGCTTCCCTAAAAGAAAAAGATTTTTCAGGGAGAAACTTAAGCAATGCAAACTTGAGCCAAGCTGACTTAAGCGATACTTTTCTGCACAACATCAACCTCACAGGTGCGAATTTGCACAAAGCAAACTTGTTCAGGGCTAACCTGTTAGGAGCTTGCTTGATCAATGCCAACTTGAGAGAAACCAACTTAATCGGAGCGGATTTGAGCGGCGCAGACTTGAGTGGTGCGGATTTAACAGGTGCTAAAATCGGTTATGGCGATCGAGTTATGGTAAAACTGACGGGAGCTAGATTATCGGGAACCATTTTACCTGACGGTACGGTTCACAGCTAAATTATTTAGTTTTTTTGTCAGTTGCTGTAGAGTCAGTTTTACCCAAAGTCCAAAAATCCGCCCTTCGCTAATTTTCGCTCAAAATTTGTATTATGTGCGATCGAACAACCGCTATAAAATTGGTTCGTAGTGAGGACTTTAGTCCTATAATCCTCGCTACCAACTCATAAGCTGTTCTGCCTTGAAATTGTATGTTAAAAAAACAGTCAAACAATGAGTGGGATGGGCGTCCCGCCCGTCTTGAACAGGCTTTCCTGCCTGTTCCACAAGAACAATTAAAATTGTAAATTATTTAATTCGCGATCCTAAGACTGTTAATCTACTTTGATCGTAACTACTTGCGACGGCGCAACTTTCGTCCAGCCGCCAGCATCGCGCCTCCAGCCATCAAGCCTCCCATAGTCATCGGTTCAGGAACAGCTTCTACTTGTGCCGATCTCACAGAACCGCCTTTAATAAACACAGCCGAATCTAAATTACCGTCTCCCACATCTTGAAGGCGGATGCTGAGAACATTCCTTTGATTTTGCTTGAGGAAACCCTCAAAACCTAAAACTTTAGTATAACCATCGAGCTTTATAATATTAGCAGCCAGACCTCCGACGGCTGGATTGTTGATATAATCTGAGCTATCTGTAGATCGATTATCTGCATTCGGAACAAGATTATTAATCGTAACAGCTTTACCGTCGCTCAATTTTGCCAAATTTTGGCCATTCAGTAACAGTTCAAAATTGTCATTAAATTTAGAACCACCAAATTCTGGAAACTCCTCAGAACCAAATACATATTCAAATAATAATTTTTCAGCCATACTGTCAGCAAAAAAGCTGAAGTTTATCTGAGTTAAATCACCAGTTGCGCCCTTTGCCCCAAAGTCAGTATTTAAATCAAAGCCGTTGGTTATTACATTATCTTTTAGATTTCTGCCCGCTATATCAGCGACTCTTCCTGTACTGAGAACAACACCTGATTGCAAGCCAAAGGGGTCATTAATAAAAGTACCAAAAGCAACTTCATTTCCCGTAATTGAAACCGAGAAATCACTCAATCCCTCTGTTTTAGTGCCTAACAACTTATTTTTCAAAGTTTCTGTGTTATTAGTTGCCCCTATCGAAAATGCCATTGCTGGTGATGCCAGTAGGCTTATAATAGCACCAGTTAATATAGCAGCTAAGGCAGCGATTTTGTGAGACTTTATCATGGATTTTTTGTTAAAAATAGAAGGCGTATTCAATACACAACACCATCTTCACATGATATAAGTATAAATGTCTAGTGCCTTTACAATGACTTTACATCTACGTATATTTACGGTTTTTGTGGCTATTTTTTTGATATTTCTTAGCAGTTATTGAGTAGATAACTTTCAACCAAAAAATAGAAATACCTAAGTACACGCAGACAGATTAATAATTTCAGGACTTATGCACTGGATACTGAATTATAAACCGTTTGCGATCGCCATAATGACTAACGACTAATCACTAAAATCCCTTTGCTACTCCTTCCCCGCGTCGATCGGCAGCCCCTTCCAACCAACCATCAGACGTGAGGACGATCGCATTAGCATTTCCCCAGCCCTCACCTTCCCGAATCACGTGTCCCCGCCTGCGCAACTCCTCAAGCGTCGCAGCATCAAAACCTCCCTTTTCCACCATCAGGCGATCGGGCAACCACTGATGGTGAATCCGAGGTGCAGATACAGCCTCACTGACATTCATATCATAAACCAACACATTAAGTATAATTTGCAACATCGTAGTAATAATGGTACTACCTCCGGGAGCGCCAGCAGCCAGACGGAATTTGCCATTTTCCGTCACAATAATCGGTGTCATGCTGGATAAAGGAGTCTTTCCCGGGGCGATCGAATTTGCCTCACCGCCCACCAAACCAAACAAATTCGGAACACCCGGTGCTGCCGCGAAATCATCCATCTCATTGTTGAGCAAAATTCCCGTACCCGCCGCCACAGCCCCAGCCCCAAAACCGCCATTCACCGTAAAAGTCAAACTCACAACATTGCGCTCTTTGTCAACTACCGTCAGGTGTGTAGTTTCCGGGGACTCATACACAAAGCGATTTAAAGTTTGAGTGTCAACAGCTTTTACCTCGATCGAAGGTTTGGCTTTTGAGATATCGATTTGCGATCGGCGCAATTTGCCATAATTCCTGCTAGTCAGAGCTTTAACCGGTACCGTCACAAAATCCGGATCGCCCAAATACTCAGCCCTGTCAGCATAAGCAATCCTCATGCTCTCCGCCAGCAAGTGCAAAGTATCTGGACTTTGCCTCCCCAACCTCTTGAGATCCGTATCGCCCAGGATATTCAGAATTTGCAATAAATGAACGCCGCCGGAAGAAGGAGGCGACATCGCGCAAATTTCATAAGTGCGAAAGTTACCACAAACCGGATTGCGCCAGATAGGCGTATAGTTTTTTAAGTCTTCGAGAGTAATCAATCCACCGTTTTTAGCCATATCAGAGGCGATCGCCCGCGCAATATCCCCGGTATAAAAACTTTGCGGATCGGTTGCAATCTTCCGTAAAGTCCCCGCCAAATCTCGCTGCACCAAAAGTTCCCCCGGCTGGTACAAAATACCGCCTTTGGTAAAAACTTGACGCGCCGCCGGATTTTTTTCAATCGTATCCTGTCGCCCCTCAATAGCCTTTGTGAAGCGCGAACTTACGGGAAAGCCATTTTCTGCCAGGGCGATCGCCGGTGCCACCACAGCCGCCCAAGGCAACTTACCGTACTCCCGGTGCACCGTATAAAGTCCCGCCACAGTCCCCGGAATCCCCGCCGCCAGATGCCCGTCCAAACTTGCCCTTGGGCGCACCTTACCTTGCTTGTCAAGGTACATATCCCGCGTCGCCCGTTTCGGAGCTCGTTCCCGAAAATCCAGCGCTTGCACAGTCCCCGTTTCCGCCCGCCGCAGCAACAAAAACCCGCCGCCACCGATACCCGCCGAAAAAGGCTCCACCACCGAAATCGCCAAAGCCGTAGCAGCCGCCGCATCCACGGCATTTCCTCCCTGTTGCAGCACCGCCAAGCCAGCCTCGGTTGCGAGTGGGTGAGCCGAGACAGCCATGCCCTGTTTGCTCCGCTGCTGCTGTAAGTTTGGCTGTAGCTGACAGCCAAACAGCACTACTGTTAGGAAAAGAGTATAAATTTGTATCTGGTTCGATAATTTTGGCAACATTTTTTTAGAATAGATAGATATTTTTGAACAACCAAAGCACAGGCGATTTAAGCCCCCACCTTTAGGTGGATTGTTTTTAGGCTGGGGATTTTAGCCCCAGCCTAAAAACTTCGCACTCAACTGCGGTGCCCTGAGCGTAGTCGAAGGGTCAACTGTCAACTGTCAACTGTTAAGGTATGATTTTCGGCAGATGCCTTAATTCTGAATCAAATTGACTCCGAAGTTAAGGAATCCCAGTGTCTGCTTCCAGTCGAGGCAGTTTTGACGAATCGGACAAAAACACTACCAAGCGCCAAAAACTACAACTTTTCCCGATGTCGTTGGAGAACAAGATGAAATAGCACCATACTTAACAGTTGACAGTTGACAGTTGACAGTTGACAGTTGGCGATCGAAATCGATCTAAGGATCGCAAATTAAATAACTTACAATTTTAATTATTATTGTGGAACAGGCATCCTGCCTATTCAAGACGGGCTCTCCCGCCCATCCCACAAACTTGTGGAAGTTATTTAATTCTCATTCCTAATACACATCGACCATATTTCTTGTGGAATAGGCCCTCCTAGCCTGTTCAAAACTGGCCATTCTTGCGATGTCTAATCGCAATATTTCAATTTAGGGTGGGGTGATATGTGGCCAAGACTATAGGCGAAGAACTACAAAACTACACCTAATTCAAGTTATGAACAGCGAAAAAGTCAGTGTAATCATTCCTGCATTTAATGCAGCAGAGACTCTGGCCGAGGCAGTGCACTCCGCAGTCAATGGCACCCACAAGCATCTAGAAATCTTAATTGTTGATGACTTCTCTACTGACGATACTGACAGAGTTGGTGCTAAACTCGCCGAGGAAGATTCGAGAATCAAATATTTCCGAAATTCCGAAAATTACGGGGTTTCTAAGTCAAGAAATTTAATGATACATCGGGCAACGGGCGAGTATGTAGCGTTTCTAGACAGCGACGATACCTGGGAACCCAATAAGCTAGAAGTTTGTTTGAAGATGCTCGAAGACAATCCCGAAGTCAAAGCTGTGGCTCATGCTTTGCGATATTTAGACAAGCGCGGCAATAAGTTGGGCTATATTGCCACCTATCCTACCACGAAAGCAGAAATGCAGGGGATTAAGGAGACGGGCGAAAGTCCTTGGGTTTTTCCGTCTTCTGTGGTAGTCGATCGCTCTATTCTACTCCAAGAAGGCGGCTTTGCAGAAGATTGGCAGGTAGGAGAAGATACAGAATTATTTACCAAAATTGCTCAAAAGCACGGCTTGTTAGCGGCGAAGACACCTTTGGGAAATTATCGAATTAGAGGTAACTCTTTGACAGACAAACACTGGCTGAAAAAGCGCATAGCTGCTGATTGTGTCAAGGAAAACCAACTGCGACGCTTGCGGGGAGAAACAGAGTTATCGCTGAATGAGTACGAACAGGTATGCTTTAAGAATTTGTCACTTTTGAAAAGGCTGAACAAATTTCGAGAACTTTTAGCGCTGCATTACATGAGAAAGGTCGGACAAAGCTGGTTAAATCGGGAGGTTTTGCCGACTCTTTTTTACGGCATTGCTACCACAGTGTTGTCTCCGAAAGGTGCTTTGAACAAGTGGAAATGGATGAAGGCTCACGATCCGTTGGGCGATCGAACTGTAGAAGACATCAGTGATTCGGCAGAATTGAACCCCTAGCGTTCGTCGGAAATTCGGGGGAACTCCTCAAGAGGCTTGTATGTGGCAGGTTTTAGTCAAGAAATTAAGCGCGCAAATAGCAGCGTCCGCCCGCCGTGCTATTTGCTGCCAAAACAGTTACACTAAATGATGCTTGATTGACAGTTGACAGTTGACAGTTGACAGTTGACAGTTGACAGATCAGGGCGACCTCTACCTGGAAGGAAGAGGATTCGAGTAATGAATAGTCTTGTTTTAATTTCTCGCCTTTAAGGGTTCCGGCTTTAAACCAATTCTTTCTGGTGAGTAAAAAGCAAAGTTTTTTGAAGCAAAAAATGGGTAGCAAACCCTTTTTTTAGGCAGAAAATAAAAGCAAAATTTTAGAAAAAATTTTGCCTTATGCCTTATAGTTTCTACTTTCAGAGAACGATCGCCTTTTTACTTTGAACTTGATTAAATTTATGGACTGGCAAGAAATTTCTGGTAACTGGGTTTTAATTCCTTCTAGACCGATCGCGATCGTACATTTTCTCGGTGGTGCATTTGTGGCGACAGCACCGCAACTCACCTATCGCTGGCTGTTAGAGGCTTTGGGGAATCAAGGATATGTTGTAATAGCAACGCCGTTTGTCAATACTTTGGATCACATCGCGATCGCCCGCGATGTCCTCAACAAATTTGAAAATGCCCTCGATCGCCTGCGCGCCACTAAATCCCTCAAAGCTTCGTATCTCCCAGTCTACGGTATGGGGCACAGCATGGGATGCAAACTGCACTTACTGATCGGTTCTGTATTTGACATAGAAAGGGCGGGCAATATTCTGATCTCTTTCAACAATTATCCGGCATCCGAAGCAATCCCGATGGCCGAGCAAATTTCCCCCGTCTTTAACGTAGAGTTTACCCCTTCCCCGCAAGAGACTAATCGCCTCGTCCAAGATAGCTATCAAATCCGGCGCAATCTTTTAATTAAATTTAACGGCGACAACATCGACCAAACCCTGCTGTTGACAAATCTGCTCAAACCTAGATTTCCCGACATGATTACAGTTCAAACCCTGACGGGGAACCATCAAACGCCATTAGGGCAAGATGTTAGCTGGCCTGTGGGTCAAATTTTTACACCCTTCGACGCGATCGGGCAATGGATGAAACAAGAAGTGTATCGAGAATTAAATCAATTAAAACGGACTATTCTGCTGTGGTTGAACCCTCTGTCCCGCGTTTAAAAGCTGCTCTCGGTCATTAGTCATTAACCCGAAAGTTCGTCCGGTAGTTCTAAAATATCAGATTCATCGTTCGTTGTTGAGACGGGAGTATAATTTTTGACGATCGACAGACAGTTTCGGCCATCAGCCGTTCTCCTGTAACTGAGACTGTCTGCGATGTCTTTCATCAACTTTAGGCCCCGCCCACCCGAAGCTTCGGGATCGATTTTTTTCGACATATCTTGAATTTTTTGCTCTAAATTAAACGGATTCCCAGAATCCCAAATTTTAATTTCTACAAATTCATCCCATACCGCCACCTGAATGTCAACCGGCCAATCCGGCCGTTTACCCTCGTGGGCGTGACGTACTGCATTTGTGAAGCCCTCAGCCAAAGCCAACTGACAGCGTACCCACACACTTGTGGGAATTTGTGGCTCGTACAATTGTGCAAACCACGACAAAACTGGGCCTAGAGCACTAAGACCACTATTGACTTGAAGATCCGCTTTCTTGAGGACTTGCAACTTTTCGGAACCCTTTAATTCAATCATGCTCTACCACAGAAATTATAATTCTACAAAATAGAGGCAAATATTGTATTGCTTGTACTTTACTTTTTTAACTCTTTTCTCAAAAGGCGGGCGACTGTTAGCGCCAACATCATCCATCTTACATTTACAGGCACTGTCATTTACCACGTTCTCGATCGGCTCTTTTGCCATATAAAACCGGACAAAATTGAATGGGAGTCCGATCGTACTAGCTTTTGCTGCTAGCAAAGTAAATGCCAAATCCACTAATTAGTCATTTATGATACTAGAAGTCTCGCCCGGATGTCAATTCGCCCCTGCGGCCAAAAAAGTCTATCAAAGTTTGTATTCTCAGTATAAACTGGGGTGAAGTTCGACCTAACCAAAATTTTCATCAAATTTAAAGGTAAATTGAACTCAATGGCTGGCTGGCAAAACCATTTACCTGAAAAGCGATGTCAGTAGACTATACTCAATCTCAGACAAGCGCGCTGACAGGATATATTTTTAATGACCCCAGACCTTTGAAAGACTTGTAGTACCTGAGTGCCCATGTTTCAAATTCTGGTTATTGACGATGATACTGCTGTTCAAGAACTACTGAGAAGAACCCTAAAAAAACAGGGTTACGAAGTCACAGTAGCAAGCAATGGCGAAGACGGCGTAGCCCAGGCGCAAAAATTGCGTCCGGCTCTGATAATTTGTGATTGGATCATGCCGCGCTTGACGGGCATTGATGTTTGCCGTCGAGTTAAGGCAGATCCGGATCTGTCAACTACACAATTCTTTTTGTTGACTTCTTTGGGTTCGATCGCCGATCGAGTCAAAGGGCTCGACGCCGGTGCCGATGATTTTATCTCGAAGCCGATCGAACTCAACGAGTTACAGGCAAGAGTACGGGCAGGATTGCGGCTGCACCAACTCAGCCGAGACTTGAAAATTGCCAAACAAAATCTGGAAGCAGAGTTAGCTGAGGCTGCGGAGTACGTGCAATCACTGCTGCCAGATCCGATGACAAAACCTTTCAGCATTGAGGCAAAATTCATACCCTCTCGGCAATTGGGGGGAGATTGTTTCGACTACAACTGGCTGGATGCCGATTATTTGGCGATTTACTTGCTAGACGTAGCCGGTCACGGTTTGCGGGCGGCATTGCCTTCGGTAACAGTTTTGAGTTTGTTGCGATCGCGCACGCTACCGAACGTTGACTACTACAAACCCAGCGACGTTTTGCGGGCTCTCAACACCACATTCCAGATGAGCTACCAAAATGACAAGTATTTCACCATTTGGTACGGCGTTTACAACCGGATCGAGCGCAAATTAGTTTACGCCAGCGCCGGCCATCCCCCAGCCGTGTTGATTTCCCAATCCTCCACCAGCAATCCTAAAGTCCAGCAACTAAAAACCCCCGGAATGCCGGTTGGGATGTTCCCAGATGCCCCCTATGTCGATAATTGCTGCGATGTCGAGGATTTGAGCACTCTCTACATCTTTAGCGACGGGGTATACGAGATCCACCAACCTGACGGCAATATCTGGGGGCTCGACCCTTTCATCGACCTGCTAGCAGCTTACAACGGTGGAACTGCCGACCAGTTAGAGCTGGTTTTGAGATACACTCAAAAATTGAATGCTAAAGCGGTTTTTGACGATGATTGGTCTTTATTAAAGGTAAACTTTGGCTAACTGACGAATAGCTGCACATCTTTGACCAAATAGCCATTCGTCAGCAGCCAAAAGATTTAGTTAGCAGAGAGAATTTTGCTATTAAAAGCATCGCGGGTCAGAAATATCTCAAAAACTCGATCCATGCTGGTGAGTTCAAATAAAATGCGGATTTGCTCGTTGATCGAACAGACAACTAATTGACTCCCAGCGGCCCGGACTGTTTTGAGCGCTAAAACTAAAGCACCCAAGCCAGAACTATCCATAAATGTCACATCTTGGAAGTCTATCAATACCACATCGGCTCCCGCTTCCACTAAGTCGCTAATCTCTTGGCGGAATTGACTTGCCTTGGTGCCGTCTAAAATGCCAGAGGGCTGAATAATTTTAACTACAGGACTCATATTTTACAGTTGGAATATCAGAATTACTAGCCAGACTAGGCTAGTATAGCTGCGAGATGGACTCCGATCCAAATAACAGAGCCAGAAAGCGGGAGAATTATTTTGAGTGCAAGAGATGACTTTCGCCCGCGATCGCCACAGTGATAAGACTCGCAGCACTTCGACACCGTGAATGAATCCGTGAGAGAGGGAAAATTTTTGTTCTGGCGAAGGGCTTCTGCCACAATCAAACCGGGCTAACTTTGGCGCGGTAGAGGAGTTTTTCACCTTGTCTGTAGCCTGTGTAGCGAACTTTGACAGGTTCTCCGGGCTGGGCTATTCCTTCGATCAACTGGTGGTGTTGGGGGTTGTAGGGTAGCTCAACTCCGACAGGGGCGATCGACTCCACTCCCCAGTGCTCCAATAACTGCTCGACGGGGCGCAGCAACGGCAACAGTTTATGGGCCCGCAAGTGTTGATTTTCCTGAGCTTTGCTCGCAGCCGTCGGCCACTGCAACATCCAAGATTCTAAAATTTGCACGCTAGATAGTTGGAATTCCTGCATCAAAGATGATCGCTGCTGTTCGATCGTACTTTGCAATCGCTGATATTCCTGTTCTATTGCTGTCGGTGCGGGCGATTCTAACTCAACATAATCTGGCGCAAATGTCGCGAGCAGTTCGTTTAAAGAAATTTGCAAAGCTTGACTGATTTTGAGCAGGATATCGGCTCGGGTTTGCAAAGCTAAACCCCTGCGCAGGCGACTTAGCTGAAGTTCGGGAACTCCTGCTTTTTGACTGAGTTCTCGATCGCTCGAAATCCCGGCTTGTTGCATCAGGCGTTGCAGTTGAAGAGAATAATCGGGAATATTAGCGGTCACTAAAAATTCATCCAAATTAATAAATGGACATATTCTCGATCGTAAACTGTCGGGAGCCTTAAGGAAATACATCTTTGGGGCGGGCTTTTCGGCCCGCCCCATCAGAGTTTTTGTGGCACAGGCCGGAAAGCCTGTGGCCGACTAGGAGCAACGCCCCACAAGAGAAGTAGCTATTTTACGGCAACTTGTTCGCGGGCGGCTGCGGTTGCAGTTGTGGCAGAACCTTGCAAATGCGCTTCTAGGAACCACAAACGCTTGTCAATTGTCCGCGAAATTTCCGTGTACAAGTCGGCGGTATCAGCGTCACCGAGTTCGCCTGCTTTGTCGATCGCGACTCGTAGATGTTGGGCGTAGGGTGCGTAGCGATCGGCCAAAGCAGTGACGTATTCCTTGCCGTCTAGGATGTCGAAAGGAAATTCTGGCAGGATCGAGTCGGCGGCGGCTGTGCGGGCTGTTCCGACAGCTAAACCGCCCAAAGCTGTGATCCGTTCGGCAACCGTATCGACGTATTCTTCTAGTTCTCCCGCCATTTCGTCAAATAACAAGTGCAACTGGTAGAAGTCCATGCCTTTGACGTTCCAGTGAGCTTGCTTGACTTGAGTTTTTAAGTCCAGAGTCGTGGCCAGCGTGGCGTTGAGCAGCCCGACTATTTGAGAGCGGGTGGCGGCTGACATATCGATGCGCGTCGGGTATAGGTGTTGTTTGTGGTTGTTGGTAGTCATAAGTTTGTACCTTGTTAGTAGTTATTGTCGATCGAATATTTGAGACAGGTTTGGGCGATCGAATATTTGCCTGTCGTGAATTGCTCAAGCTAGGTGCATCTGCAACACAGCACGGGGAGCTCGGCGGATTTTGCAGCGGATAGTCTCTAAACCGAGGCGCTGGCAAGCTTCGTACCGGTGGCAGCCGGAAAACCCGTAATACTGGCCATCTACTTCTAGCACGTCGATCGGTTCGTTTAAACCTACCTCGCGGATGGAATCCATGAGGGCGGCTACTTTGGTTTGGTCGTTGACTCGCGGCAAGGGGCGGCGAATCTGGTTGAGGGGAATTTCTTCTATCCTCATGGCGGCTCTCTGTTTTGCTTCTGATTAAATCATACTCGTAATGACTTCGACTTGGTACGCAAAATGAGGATTGAGGCAAAAATAACGTTTGGACATGATTACTCGGTAAAATAGAGACAAACCAAGCAACTTGCAGGCAACCCCTGATGAACTCAACGACTGGCTTGTTAACTCGCATTACCCAAACCCCCGGTCAGTGTGGCGGTCGTCCCTGCATTCGAGGAATGCGAATTCGAGTCACGGACATCCTAGAAATGCTGGCTGAGAACGTCAGCGTTACTGAGATTTTAGAAGATTTCCCTGACTTGGAGCTTGCAGATATTCAAGCTTGCTTGCTGTTTGCTGCACGACGTACCGATTTCCCAAGATTGACCGCATGAATATCTCGATCGATGCTCAACTACCACCAACTCTGGCAAATTGGCTGACAGATAACTTTAATTTAGAAGCGGTTGCCTTGCGAGATATTCAACTGCCAGATGCCCAAGATACCGAAATTTTTGAATCAGTACAAGCCGAAAAAGCTGTGATTATGACCAAAGACAGCGACTTCATCGATTTGGTATGTCGATGAGGAGCGCCCCCTCAAATTTTGTGGTTGACCTGTGGCAATGTAACAAACCGTAACCTGCGACAATTATTAACTGCCACTTTACCTGATGCAATAGAACGATTGCGTCAAGCAGAGGCGATCGTCGAAATCAGCAACAATCCTTGAAGTCAATATTGCTGATAACGGAATAATGATTGCGTTCAGCGACTACTAAACTCTGCATCCATACCAAAATCGCTCAACCGTTCGTTGCGACGGAATTCTTCGATTGCGGTCTACACTTTTCAAGTTTCGAGCTTTCAAACTATATTTTCCCTTGTCAATTGTCCATTTACTAAAAAGCATTCTCATCTTCACTGAGATCCCAGGCAGCTACACTGTATGGATAATCATTTTGCTCAACATCTACCCCAATAACCACAACTCGGCTGACATGAGAAATGCTCATAGCTTCATCCACAGCATTTTCCATTGTTCGATTTCTTTTTTCTCTATCAATACGCTTATAGGCGAAGCCAGCGACTGCTCCGCGCTCTGGAACTGTTTCATTAGTCAAGATACAAGTATTATTGTGATCGGGTAGTTCCCAAAACTTATGGACAATTTTTTTAATTCGTTTGAACCCTTCTTCAAACTTTGTTTGCTCATCATGAGTAAAATTGAGAAGTACACAACCAACTTCACTCCAACGCTCAGGCTGCCGTGATTCAATATGCTGGATAATGCTTCTCCACCAACGTGTTAATTTACGCTTCGGTTTAGGAGTTTCACTTTTAGGTAATTCCTTCATAAAAAATGGCTCAAAAATGTTGGACAGACCAAGTAAGGAAAGACCCTGTTGAGTAAACTCAGCATTCCCAATGTTAAACCCTGTATCAAGATAGAACGCAAGCAAATCAATCTCATCGCCATTATAATCAGCATTTTTCTCAAATTCTGCTCGCCGCACTAAGTAGTGTAGTTTCTCACAACTTCCCTCCAAAATTTCAAAGATAATTTCGAGATCAGCAAGAGACATAGTTGGAGACATTTCAATATCAGATGCAATTAAACCCGCTTTTTTCAGATCGGTTGAGCGACAAAAAAGAGTACCTAATGACTCTAAAGTGATACTCAAGCGAACCACCTCACGTACTTTTGAACAGTCAACTTCATTTAATTCGCCTTTGCGATTCTTAAACTGATGCAAACCTAAATTGTTTTTTAGGTAATCTGAAAATCTCTTGGATTGAATTGATGGTTCCACCAGTAATTTTTTGACAATCTTCTTCAGGCTCTCAAATGCTCCACGCCTTGTTGCTTCAGTCACTCTACCTGATTTAGCCTCCACAACTAGCAGATAGGAGTCGAGTAAAACCAGAAGGTCATTTTCAAAAGTCTTCTTGGTTGTAGGATCGAACCATTTGCTACCTTGATAGAGCTTGGCAGATGGAAAAGCTTTCTGGAAAAGCTGATAAATCTCTTGCTCCAAAAATTTTCCCCTACGCTCTTCATATTTTTTATAAATTTCAGCATGAGGTTTAATAATAGCTTCCATAATATCTATGAAATAATTTAAGAAGAGTGTTATGACTGGGCAGAAATAAGTTCCAACCTCAAGCTTGATGAGAGGTTTCTGCCAAACAGGATTGCCAAGAAATAAATGTTCTGGATTCCAGTCTGATAAATCTCCAAAAGATAGCGACCAGGCATCCAGCACATTTTTTAATGCTTCTGGATTAACAGCTTTTGGGTAAGCATCTACAAACGTATCGAGTGTTAATGTGTAAATATGTTTTAGTCGTAGATCACTTTGACTGAAAATAATAGCTCTTAAGCCGTCAAGAGTTAAACCTTCCTCCTGAACATAGGCTGAGAGGTCTTCTGGAGCAGAAGTGTTGAATGATAGAAAAAGATTGCCAGGATTGGCAAACAAA
>JAJAYT010000472.1 GCA_026786085.1 Microcoleus sp. CAN_BIN18
ATCAACGCGCTAATAAAAAAACACCCCCCGCCTGGGCTTTTTTAACTCCGTTAAATAAATATTTTTTTTTTTTCTTCGGTGGGGGTTGTCTTTTTTCTTTTTTGTCGGCGGTCTTCAACCCGCCGTCTGCATCTGCTCAAAACTTACGCCCATTACCAACGAACTATTTCTCAACACAAACATTTTTCTCCCAAAACAATCCCGCAGCAATTCCCGCTTGAGAAACTAAAAATAATGCTGCAATTAATAGCTTTTGAATCCCTGCGGCGTGGAAAAATGGATAAGTTAGCAAATTCAAATAAAATGACGGATGTTGCCGTTTCCCCTTAGCCCCGTGTTTCGAGACAATTTCCCCAAACAAAAAAGCACCTCTACCGTAATTGAATTGCTGCCGCCAAAATTTGCCCAGAGTTAATGCGTGGGAGTGATAGACTGTAACTTCTGGAGCGTAGACCGCGCGGCCTCCCAAATTGAGCCAGCGAAAGCAAAATTCCCGGTCTTCTCCAGCCGCTAGCGAAAAAGTCGTGTTAAACCCGCCGATTTTCTGGAAAGCCTCAGCGGGAAGGGCAAAATTGTTAGAAGTGAAAAATTGCGCGCGATCGCCAATCGCATTATAGTAACTGTAAAGGTAATCGATCAGTTGCTGGCTGGCAGTAGAATAAATATTATCCAGTAGCGCGTTAACAGTTCGACCTCCGATTAAGCAATCTGGTGTTTCCATAAATCGCTTTTCCAGATTTTGCAGCCAATCTGCCGCCACAGTACAGTCATCGTCTGTAAACACTAAAAATTTGCCTGCTGCGGCAAAAGCTCCAGTATTTCGCGCTGTTGCGGGGCCGGAGTTTGGTTGTGTCAAAAATATGAGATTTAGTTGACTTTGAAAAGGGGAAATTGTAGTTTCTACAGATATTTCGGTACTATCATTGACGACTATGACTTGAAACCCATCGCGCGGATATTCTAGTGCCACAAAAGACTGAAGGCACGCCGTTAATTTATCGGTGCGATTGTAAGTCGGAACTATAATTGAAAATAGAGTTTGCTGTTTATTCATGAGACTTGCATTGCATTCATTCACGAAACTATCTTGAATTGTATCTGCGTTAATCTGTGTTCATCTGCCTGACATCTGCGGTTTCGGTATCAATCAAAAAATTATGCAAAAAGTCTAATAACTTAGTCCACCGGTGCGAAATGTGAGATACAAACTCAACTGGTGCGCAGTGCACACCCTACAAAATTTTAAATTTTTAAGCGATACAGCACCGACTCAGTATTAAAATCTTTGCCGAAAACTGGTTGCAGCGGGCCATCGGGACTTGTCAGCCAAGATAAGGCTTGTCTGGTATAATCGTCCGTCTCAGTCAGTGGCCCGAATCCGACAGTGCTAATTTTGTTTTTGCGGAGGTTGTCAATCCATGCCGAAAGTCGATCGGCTTTAAAGGGCACATATAAAACTTGTCTGTCCAAATTTCTCCCGTAAAACAGGTAACTCCGGGAACTCAAAAAGAAGCCGATTTTTTCATCTGGTACTGTATTTTTATCGATATACTCATAAATGCCGCGATACAGTTCGGCGCGAGCAATATCTCGCTTTTCCCTCGCCACCCAACTAGCACTTACTATCAATGCTATACAAGCACTGATTATGATAATGTAACTCGATTTTTTCAGGCGGGCGAGTAGATTTTTAAAGCCGATTAAACTAGGATTGCGCTTAAATAGAATCCCAGCCACCACCAGTAATCCAATATAAAGTAATGGGTATATTCCTAAAGATAGCAAACTGGGAGCTAATATTTTCATCACAGTATTGATGGCTTCCCCGATATTAGATCTAAACTGATCGATCAATCCGCTTCCCCAAACAATACTCTTTCCAGTAAAAGAAGCATTTTTAATAATGTCAAAAATTGTGTTGCTAATAATGCCCGAAATACTCCCAACTAAAACAACTGCCACAACAACTTGATTTCGAGTTTTGAGCAGAGTTGCTGTAGTTGCTGCTGCGATACCCAGCAAGCTTAAAAATGGAAATCCGTATCTGAAATTAAAACCGAGTAAAGGGCTAATTTGACCGATCGACTCTCCCGCAGTACCGGACGTGTAAGGTGTAATTAGATACAGAATTCCGGTGCTGACAAGAACTACAATTAGGATGATATTATTTTGATTGATTATTCTGGTTTTAGGTTTGATCAAAGCTAGAGGTGCTGCTAAGACCTGAAGTGCGATCGCCAGAAATGGCAGTTGCAATCTAATCAGGATTTGCAAGCCGAGTGTTTGCCAGTGGGAAATATTGCGGGGATTAAATTGAGCTGCTAAAGTGCTTTGCCAAATCTTGAAAGACGGCGCAACTGCCGGCGCTGGTATGGTAGGTGTTGGCTGCTGTACGGTCGGTTTTGGTACAGGTACGGGAGACGGTAAGGGAACTTTAATCTCGCTGGTATCACTAACAGGATAATTGACGTGCAGCAAGTTCCTCGCATACCAAAAACCTCCTAAAAGCAAGCAGCAAAGTATGCCGCACAGCAAGACTGGTTTGATGTGGCGAATTCTAAAATTAGTTGGTGTAGAATTTTTCTTAACGGCGAATCTTTTAATTTCTAATATTCCTAATCCTCCTAAAAGTGAGGCTGCATAGACTAATCCGGTGATTTTAATTCCGGCTAGCATTCCTGCGGTTGCCAAAAATAGGGATAACTCGGATTGCGATCGGCTGCTATGATAGGATAAACCCAGATACAAACCGACTGTAAATATTGCAGCTAGCGGTAAGTCTGGGTGAATGGTGTTAACTTGGTTGAGCATCATCGGTACTGTTAATACTAAAGATGATGCTGCCATGCCGTGAATTCGGGTTGCTCCAAATTTTACGCTCAATAGATAGACGGCAATTCCTTCAATTACCCAGGCAATTAGCAGGGGAAAAGCTGCGAGAAAGTCTGATTGGAAGGGGATCACACACAAGGCAGATAAAACGTGCCAGTTGTAGGGATATACTCGGGCTTGCTCTTGTTCAAAAATCCAATGTCCGGCGGCATCTAATAGTGTAAATGAATGGGTTTGATACCATCGGGCGATCGCAGGTAGATGAAACCACAATGAGTCATAATTGGTTGTGGGCTTGGTTGCGAGAGTTTCCCACAGCACAAATCCTGCAAAAGCGGTGGCACCAATAATCAGGAGTTCGGATTTGCCGAGAGGTTGCTTTAGTTGGGGAATCTGCCGCTGCGATTCGGTAAAAGCTCTATGTTGTTTTGTATAAATCAGGATTAAGCCGATCGCACAAATCAGAATTTCTGCTATAATAACCACAGCAATATTTAGGCGATCGACACTTCCCAAAATCAAGCCCGTACAAACTTGTACAACACTCCATCCCGTCAGAAGTACGAGGAGAAAATGAGAAAATGAATAGTTACTGTTTTCCTTCTGATTCTCGAAGGCAAGAGACAAGCTTAGGGGAATCGGCCCGACTACAATAATCAGAAATAAAATTAATTCCCACAAATGCTGCACTATTAGCATAAGCTGTAATTTACCAATTTTTGTCGGCTTTTCCTCGCTACCAGGATTTTACTGGTTTTGTAGTGAGGACTTGAGGCCTCGGATGAATGCGGACTAAAGTCCTCACTACAAACCTATTTAATTGTTTGTAGTGAGGACTTTAGTCCTTATAAAAAACCTACCTGTTAGCTTGCTTCTGAGTTTTGGGTTTGACGGCTTCGGATTCTTTCGGCTTAGAAGTGTCAGCTTTTAATAATTCCGGGAATGGCGGCTGGAGGTTGTGAACTTCGATGTCCATTCCTAGCGGCAGAGGTGGAAGCTGGGGAAAATCGTTTTCCAAATCCTTGAGCCCCTTAGCACTTTGTATTTCCACCATTTTCGGCATTTGCGGTACTTTGGCGGTTTCCAAAGTGCCGAGCATTCTGGCTAGAGCAAACTCTAGCTGAGAACCAGGATCGATCGCCACCCAACCCCGATCGGTCATTTGCCGAATCTCGAAGTGGAGGTGAGGCCCTGTAGACATTCCTGTACTACCAACGCGGCCGATAGTTTCTCCCTGTTTCACAAACTCTCCGGGTTTGACAAACAGTTCCGAAAGGCGGCCGTAGAGAGTTTCCTGAGACTGTTTGTTGTGGCTGAGAACCACCGTCAAACCGTAGCCGCCCAACCAATCGGCGATCGCCACTTGACCCGCATAAGCAGCCAGTACGGGCGTTCCCATCGGAGCTCCCAAGTCAGTTCCGGTGTGAAACCTGCCGTAGCCCATAACCGGATGAGTCCGCCATCCGAAGGACGAAGTAATTTCGGCAGCAATAGATAGCGGAAACAACAGGCTGCTGTTGCCGTTTCCAGGCAGGCCTGCGGGACGAGGTGTGAGATTGTAGTAAGCAAAACCTGTATTACTGCCACTACTGACACTAACCGCACCGACTTGAATCGGGCCGAGTCCCATGCTGGGAGGTGGTTCGCTGCTGTAAGATGCAGGGTTAACCGAGTATCCAGAGTTAGCAGAATATCCATTAGCCGAGTCGCCTGGAGGTGCATAGGCAGATTCTGGCGGGTTTGAACTCCCCCAAACCTGGTTGCCTATTTGTTGAACGGCTTGACCGACTTTACTGACGGCATTCGGGCTATTATTTCCGGCAACAGTTCCCCGAACATTGCCCGGAAGAGTCTGAATATTCCCGGGAAGGCTTTGTGGTGCCAAATTTCGAGGAGGAGGGGTTGCAATATATGAACCACCTACGATCGGAGTTTCCGGCTTGTTCGGTGCTGCTGCATCTGCCGTCATCGGCTGGGAAACAGCAGGAGGCGCACACAAATTACCAACTCCTTGTCCTGATGACAGGGAACCTTCGCAGCCGGTCGATCGTTCTGCAAACTCTATTGTTGTCGGCGCTTGATATTCACTGGTAGCGCCAACGCTGTAGTCTGTTTGGTCGGTGTAAGCGTTGGCTGGGTTAACTGGCGCTTCAAAAGGAGGCTCCTGGGCCGTTGCTTCTGGCAGGGGTATCAGCGCGGGTTCCGGCAGATAATAACTGGCTGGAGGTTCGGTGGCGTACTCTGGCGATCGGGCTGGAACTTCTGCCTGCGGTGCAGAGTATGGTTCTTGCTGCACTTGGCTGGCTGCTGGTTCCGGGGGCGGAAGAGGAGCTTCAAATAGTGGCTGGAGTTCTGCTGCGCCGGGGAAGGCTTGTCCTGCTGGCGGAGTTTCGCTCTGGGCCGAAACGATGCCTTTGCTGAGCATTCCCAGACTGGCAAGGCAACCCAGTCCCACCAGCAGCGATCGCTCGGACAAAAGGCGCGATCGAGTCCTGGCGCCTGTAGGGTTCTTTTTTTGCTGTTTGGTGTTCAAAGCGGCTGTTATTTGCTTGTCTGGAAGTGGTTTCACGATTTTTTTTTCCCAACTCAACGGGGGTGCAAGGAGCTCGAAGTCAGGATCGAATGTATGGCAATCCTTGTCTTTAATACAGCCATAATTGATTTTACCGGGCTTGAGGCAATTTTTTTGGCGCATTGAACAAGCTTGAATGTCGCTGCGTCGAGTCGCGATCGATCCCCTGGTTTTTTCGATCTCGATTGCACTGGCCCTCCTAGCCTGTGATCGCCAAACTGATGATAGCGCTTTGGCGATCGCCTATGTCAATTATTTGCGGCATTTTTGCTCTGGCATTCCGCCAAATTTCGGGGCCCTCGGCCAGAAACATCGCTGACACGCATCTAATTTTTTAACAATCTGGTTTGAAGAAGCCATCAGTGAGTCGTTGCTCTGAAGCTGGAAAAATTAAATCTAGATGCAGAATAGCTTCAAGGCGCTCGGAAGCGCGATTGTTTGATTAAAGTCGATCGCCCATTTAAACACCCGTTGGCAAAATTTTTAATTGTCTAAAATACAAGGGAAATGACTCACTTGGGGAAGGATGGGTTTGATGACTGTAGCTGGCGATCGCTTGACAAATTTTCCTGACTCTGAATGCACCGGACTAACTAACGATATCGGTTGGCAGTGGCAAAGCTGGGAAGGCCTGCCCTATCTGACTTGTAGTTTGCTTTCTCGGTGGTCTCACGGCTTTTTTACTCGCGATTTCTCGCCCCGTGGCCCGATCGAACTCACCGAAATTCTCGAACCCGGAGCCCAGGTTTACCGCCTCCAGCAGATACACGGCAATGTGGTACTCAACACCAGTCAATTGCCCCCGGTGACGGCGATGGGATCGCTCGCCCCTGTCCAAACCTATGAGTCGGCTGATGGCTTGGTGGCTCGGGGTGAATTGGAGGCGCTTTGGGTTTGCTCGGCAGACTGCGTGCCGGTGCTAATTGCTGATAGTTGTACGGGACTGGTTGCGGCAGTTCACGCGGGTTGGCGCGGGACTGCTGCTAAGATATTACCAGAGGCGATCGCTCAACTTGTGGCACAAGGCAGTAAAACAGAAAATCTGAAGATTGCTATGGGGCCGGCGATCGCTGGAAAGGTTTACCAGGTATCTGTGGAAGTAGCAGCGGAACTGGGAGCCACGATTGCTCCGCAGAATGCCATTAGTGCAACAGCCGACGGCATTCTAGAGTTTTTGCACCAACTGCCAGAGTCCCCTGTGTTAGCCGATCCAAAACCGGGAAAAGTACGCTTGGATGTTCGCCTCTGCAATGCTCTGCAATTGCAGCAATTGGGAATCGATCTTTCTCAAGTGGCGATCGCTCCTTTCTGTACTTATTCTGACTCCGATCGCTTTTTTTCCTACCGCCGCGATCGACTTAAAAAAATCCAGTGGTCGGGAATTGTGAGCGCCTGCGACACAAGTCCCTGCTAAGGGTAGATGAGGAAACGAGCAAATTCTTTGATATGATTAATACTCTTGACCATGATCTCCTATGCGAAAACCAAGCTAAACGGGGCGTGTTGCCAGAAAAAGTATGGGTCTTGGGAACCAGGACTCCTGCCCGGGAGAGGCAATGTAAGACCAAAAGGACTACGCAGTTCGCGCTTGGCGGTTGTCATTGAATTGGGAAGCTCGTGCTGTACCGAGCGGTCAGCGTCGGGTAGTTCAAATAGCCTGCTCTAAAAATAACAATCTAAATAAAAATCTTGAGATTGATGATTTTTATTTCCGAATGCCTTCTGCCTTCGCAAGGTTTGCTGGTTCCTGTCCTAAAGCACTAAAAACTAGCAGCCAAACTTTTGGGAAAGCGGCGATCGCCCCCGCCCCGCTTTCCTCTCTTGTTAAGATTGCCATATAACGAGAGTCTTCAGCGGGTTATTTAAAATGAGTGAGCCAACTCCCTATCAACTGCTTGAAGTCGATGAAGATGCTTCTTTTGATGAAGTGCAAGAGGCCCGGGCCCGTCTAGCCGAGCAGTACAGCGGTGACAAGAAACGTTTGGAATCGATCGAAGTTGCTTACGACGCGATTCTCATGGATCGCCTGCGGCAACGACAGGAAGGTAAGATTAAAGTCCCCGAACGCATCCGCTTTCCTGAGCGGCTGACTGCCGCACCCCCAAGCTTTACTCCGTCTGCTCCATCGGGCAGCCCAGCTTGGTTGCAGCGCCTGATCGATACTCCTAGTCGATCGGACATTTTGTGGCCTGCTGGCGTTTATGCGGGGTTAGGCGGACTGAGTATTTATCCGGCGGCTAATGATTCTTTACTACAGTTGACTCTGGCTATTGGGGTCGGCTCTTGTCTTTATTTTCTTAATCGCAAGGAACAAAAATTTGGTCGGGCTGTGCTACTGACTGTGGGTGGCTTGGTTATAGGCTTAGTGCTGGGAGGTCTTTTGGGCCCTTTACTCAGTACCGCATTTATCACAACAGAGAAATTTATTGCTTTGTTTACGTTTTTAATTCTGTGGCTAGTCAGCGGTTTTCTGCGATAGTCAGTAGTTAGTGGTTATTTGTGATTTGTTATTTGTGATTTGTTATTTGTTGGTTCCTAGTTCTTCGGTGTTATTTGTTGATTGTTAATAACAACTAACAACAATTAAGAGCCAATAACCAATAACCAATAACCAATAACCAATAACCAAT
>JAJAYT010000473.1 GCA_026786085.1 Microcoleus sp. CAN_BIN18
AACTAATCCAAAGGCTATGAGCCATAACAACAAATCGTACCCATCGTCCCCACACTCATAACCGGCGAAGCGGAAGGTGTAGCACTGGGGAATTTGGGAGCTGCTTACCGCTCTCTGGGCAACTATGCCAAAGCCATTGAGTATTCACAGCAGAGTTTAGCCATCGCTCGCGAAATTAAACACCGCCTTGGGGAGGGTCTGGCGCTCGACAACCTGGGATTGACGTTCTTGAAAGCTGGCAACCCAACAGAAGCTGAAAAAATGCTCGTGAATGGGATTCAAGTTTGGGAATCGATGCGGCAAATGCTCGGCTCCAACGACGCGAATAAAGTCTCCATCTTTGAAGGACAAGCTAATACTTATAGAACTTTACAACAAGTCCGGGTGGCTCAGAATAACCCGATCGCCGCTTTAGAAATTGCCGAACGGGGACGTGCCCGTGCCTTTGTCGATCTCCTGAGTGAACGCTTATCTTCAGGTTCTACCAATCCGGTGATTAACACTTCTCCCAACCAGGATCAAATCCGACAAATCGCGAAAGCACAGAACGCCACTTTGGTGCAGTATTCCATCATCTACGATGCCTTCCAGATTCAGGGCAAACAAGAAGGGCGCGAATCCGCGCTCTACATCTGGGTGATTCAACCCACGGGTGAAATCACGTTTCGCGAGGTAGACCTCAAACCCCTCTGGCAAAAACACAAAGCCTCTCTCGCCGATCTAATTATTGGCAATCAAGAATTCCTGGCTGTTCGCAGTCGGAGCAGTCTTGGCTCCACCCAACCCCAACCCGACTTACCGACACTGCATCAACTGCTGATCGATCCCATTGCCAGCCTCCTACCCAAAGATCCAAATGCCCATGTCATTTTCATTCCTCAAGGTTCCCTGTTCCAAGTTCCCTTTCCCGCCCTCCAAGATGCCAACGGCACTTACTTAATCCAAAAACACACGATTCTCTCTGCCCCCTCGATTCAAGTTCTGGCATTAACTCGACAACAGAAGTTAGCACAGCAGCAATCTCGCACGGGTAATGCTCTAGTCGTGGGCAATCCCACGATGCCGAGTGTGTCTCCCTCTCCAGGAGAACCCAAACGGCAATTGTCTCCTCTACCTGGAGCCGAAGCCGAAGCCAGAGCGATCGCCCCTCTGCTCAACACCCAAGCCATCACAGGCGCGCAAGGTACAAAAGCTGCGATCGTCCAAAAAATGCCCCAAGCATCAATTATTCACCTAGCAACGCATGGATTGCTGGATGATGTGCGCGGATTGGGAAGTGCGATCGCCCTTGCTCCTTCTGGCACCGATGACGGATTATTGACCGCAGAAGAGATTTTCGATATGAAACTGCAAGCAAGTTTAGTCGTTTTGAGTGCCTGCAACACTGGAGAAGGCAGAATTACCGGGGATGGTGTGATTGGTTTATCGCGGGCTTTGATTTCGGCAGGAGTGCCCAGCGTGATTGTTTCTTTGTGGGCGGTTCCCGATGCGCCCACATCGGAATTGATGAAAGCATTTTACCAAAACCTTCAGAAGAATCCGAATAAAGCACAGGCATTGCGGCAAGCAATGTTAACCACGATGAAAACTCATCCCCAGCCGCGAAATTGGGCGGCGTTCACGTTAATTGGGGAGGCAGAGTAAGGACGATCGCCCTAATCTGCTTATCGCGATCGATCTGGTATATGTTGTGCATTGAAATTGTATATTTCAATCCCATATCAAAAATTGTCAAATCTTCTCCCCCTCTCCCCCTCTTCCCCTCTAATACCATATACAATCTAGATGCAACACAGCTTACTGCCCCTAGCGCGAAACTGGCGGCGGCAAAATTTCAGCCTCCGTTACTATTTCCCCTTCTTTCAAAACCGGCTCTAAAACCGGCTCGGGAATCGGCACTTCCTCAACCACCTGATGCTTTTCTAAAGTTAAGCGAGACTGGGAGGAACCGGACAATCTTTTTAACAATTTCGGTGTAGGATCGTATAGTAAATAGATAATGCGATCGCCCGCTTCCCAAATTTGGGCTGCCGACACTACTTGCAAGTATCCCTGTCTTTCCACTAGCAGCGGCGCTAATTCCCCGCCTTGCACCAAAGCTTCCAAGTGAGCAATCTGAAACTTCAATCCCTCGCTTTTTAACTCGGTTTCTCCCAATTTTACTTCGCCGTCGGTCAAATATTCGTTCCAATCCTTCAGCGGCAAATCGGAGACAAAGGCTTGATTGATTTTATTCTGATTTCCAGGCGCATCTCCCTGCGGATCTTTGGGAAACATTGCCAAAACCCTCGGCGGTGCAAATTCCTCGGCTGCTCGTTGAGCTAACACTAAGTTTACTTCACCGTTGTTAGTCATTGCCAAAAAAGTTCCCATCGAATCAAGTCCGGCTTCTTCTAAAATGCTGTGATCCAGAGCACTGCTTAAGAACACTCGCAAACCTGCTTTTTCTGCTTGTTGGCAAGATTCCGGGTTGGTGTCGATAATTGCGACAGATTCTCCGCGTTCTTGAAACAAGCGAGCAATTAATCTGCTCAAAGGATTTGACCCTACAATCACGGCACCGGTAGCTGATTTTAAGGTGATGTCCAAAAGTTTAGCGATCGGGCCTGCCGTCAATCCCTGTAAAAAAACTGTGATAATGATTGTGAGGAAAACTAAGGCTTTAATTGAGTCGCCGCCGGTGACTCCTCGCTGGGTGAGCAAAATTGCAAATAAAGATGCGATCGAAGCTGAAATAATTCCCCTCGGCGCTACCCAACAAGCAAATAATTTTTGCCTCCAGTTTAGCCCGCTGTTGATCGTGCAAACCCAAATGTTAATCGGCCTCACTATCCACATTAAAGCTAAAACTGTAACAAACTTCCCCAACCGAGGGCGACCACACTAGCGAGGGATAAATCTGCCGCCAGCAGCACGAACAGTACGGATATAGCCAGGATTGTGAGCTGACCTTTAAACCTCCTCAGCAGCCTTTCTTCCGGGACTGAAGCGGCTCTGAGGACGATACCTGACAGCACACTTGCCATTAGTCCTGATTCGCTGCGGATTTCTTCTGATAGGCCGAATAATCCCCACAAACCTGCTAAAACTACTAAATTTTTGAGGTCTTCTGAGAGGAATTTCGCTCGCTTGAGAATGAGTCCCAGCAGCCAACCTCCGGTAACTCCGATGACTGTGCCAATACCCAGCCGCACGATTAAATCTCCGAACAAAATCAGCAAGTCGGTATTGCCGTTTAAAACCACGTTCAGTACCAATACTGCCAGAATTGCCCCAACGGGATCGACTAAAACACCTTCGCCTTCTAGCAAGGCGGCGACTTTTTTGTCTACGGATACTTGTTTGAGCAAAGGGCCGATGACTGTCGGGCCTGTGACGACTACTAGAGAAGCATACAGAAATGCGATCGGCCAGGGAAATTCCCCCAGCCAGTGCGCGGCCATTCCGCCACCAATTAGCGTAATCAAAGTGCCGAAAGTAACTAAATTCCGGATGCTTCCAGAAACTTTGCCCAAGTCTCGCAATTCTAAATTCAAGCCGCCTTCAAACAGAATTAAGGCTACGCAAAGGGATACCATAACTTCCAAGCCGTTTCCCAACAGACTCGGATGCAGGATTCCCAAGCAATCCGGGCCTGCTAAAATGCCGAACAGCAGCAAAAATACGATCGCCGGAACTTTCAGATAAGCGGCCAGAACTTGAGCGCTGATGCCACAGGTGACGGTCATGACCATCAACAGGGTGATGTTAAAGGGGGTTTCCATAGATATGATTTTTACAGGCTGCCCGCTCAGTTTTAAATGTTCGATCGCGGGTAATTTCAGTGCAGGCCCTATTTTCGGCGCAACGGTGCAAACTCCGCATGGCCGTGGACTTTGGTAAATAAGATTAAAAAACCTTGATATTGGCTATAACTTTATCAGATAATTCTGTGTTTGGAGCTCGATCGTACAATTCATCCGTACTTAAACCGCCCGTAAAGGATATGCAGACAGACTCACGGTGTATTTGGAAAATAAAGTTGCAAGTACGAGTGTATATGTCTAAAACACGGTTAAAACCGATGGTCGAATGGAGCCACATCAACTGGCGCAAGCTGGAAAGACCTGTCTACAAGCTCGAAAAGCAAATTTATCAAACCTCTGTCCGTGGCAATGTAAAAGCAGTTCGTAGACTCCAGAAGACATTGATGAAGTCCTGGTCAGCAAGGTGTTTAGAGGTCAGGCGGGTCACACAAGACAACCAAGGCAAGAAGACGGCAGATGTGGATGGGCTGAAAAGCTTGACCCCAAAGCAACGTCTCATCTTAGTTGGCAATCTAAAATTAAGCCCAAAAGTCGCTCCATCCAGGCGAGTATGGATACCCAAGCCTGGAACGGAAAGAAGCGACCATTAGGTATCCCTACCATGCTCGCCTAGCCCACACCCTCTTAGAATACGAGGGAAATATCCCAGGTTTCAACTTCCTAGTATTTAATATACCGCCATTCCCAGTTGGAAAGTACCACTCTGGAAAGAATAACGGCAAAGTGCTAAGATTCAAAACAATCATCACCCCAAGCCAAGAGAAACATAAAATACATTATAACCAAGTAGCTAGTACCATCTACGCCCATAGGACAGCGAATCAAAAAACGCTGATTGGGAAACTTAACCCAATTATTAGAGGATGGGCAAACTACTACTCAACTTTTGTAAGTAATCAGACTTATAATGCAATACGGTTTACTTAAGGCTTTTTGACGAATTTCTTAAGTCAACCATATTGCGGTAGGGACGGCTTGGGCTCAGAATTTATCATATAATCGACTGTATCAAGGCAAAACCAGCCCTATAGTAGTAAACCGTATTGACTTATAATGAACAAGACCACTTAATGTTTCAAAAACTTAAGGCTTGGGCAAAACGTCGCCATCCTCAAAAGGCTATCCAGTGGATTATTAATAAATACTGGAAGATCATTGGCGGCAATAACTGGGTATTCGCAACCAGTGCAAAGGGGTTGCCACTGCTCACAAAAATCTACTATCGAGCTTTCTAAAGCTACTCATTAATTGTGCTAAACTCCTGACATGAGTAAGTTAACCGGATATGATGTATGCCATCAAACTTGAATTAAAGCTCAATAATCGGGAACGTACCTTGATGGCCAGACATTCTGGCTATGCGAGATTTTGCTACAATTACGCATTGGCTCTTTATCAAGGAGTTAAAGATATCCAAGATAGTAGTAGCAAAAAAGTAGCAGCGATTGAACGAGTTTTCACCAACCACGTTAAGAAATTACCAGAATATCAGTGGACGAATACTCTGTCTTCCAGAGTTTATAAAACCACATTTCGGCATTTCGGTGCAGCGCTATCCCGATGCTTTAAAGGATTAGGCAAGTTTCCCAAGTTCAAACGCAAAAAAGATGGCGACTCTTTTACAGTAGACGCTGCTGACTGGAATCATGCAATTTTACTCAAACCACAAAAGTCAATAAAGATTCCCACCTTGGGGACTTTTAGACTCAAGGAGTCCATCCCGTTTCCTTGTATGGCGCAGACATTTACCATCTCGCGCACCGCAGATAAATGGTATGTTTCCTTTGCTATCAAAGCCGAAAAAATTCCTCCTTTGTCTCACCCCGTTGTGGGAACAGTAGGCATTGACTTGGGTGTGTCAACTTTTGCTACTCTTTCCGATGGCAATTGTTACGAATCTCCCCGTCCGCTCAAAACAGCGAAAACCAAGCTGATCAAAGAACAGTGGAGAAATCGCCACAAGCAATTGGGTAATAGAAAATTGGGTGTAAAAGCATCCAATAATGCCCGCAAGCATTATCGTAAAACTGCCAAAATTCATGCTAAGATTGCCAATCAACGTCGAGACTTTTTGCAGAAAACTACCACCGAAATTAGCCAAAAATATGCCCACGTTTGCATCGAAGATTTGAATGTGAGCGGGATGATTGCTAATCATAAATTAGCGGCTGCTATTTCAGATTGTGGTTTTTATGAATTTCGGCGTGAGTTGGAATATAAGTCGGTTATGTAGGGCACGACAATTGAATTGGTCGATCGATGGTATCCGTCATCAAAGACTTGTTCAAGTTGCGGTCATATTCAGTCAATGCCGCTGAAAGAGCGAGTTTTTGAGTGTCAGAATTGCGGTATAGCAATTAATCGCGACTTGAATGCCGCGATTAATTTGGCTCGTCAATCTGGCATGAGTAAGGCCAGTTCGGTCGCTCTGTTACGCCTGTGGACAAGTAGGGGTCGGCCCCCTTGGTGAAAGCTGTCAGTGAACATTAAATCTGCCATGAGTAGGTTTGAGTAGGTTTCATAGAACGGAAATCGACCAGATCATCCCTCGCTCAAAAGGCGACAAGGATGAATACAACAATCTCCAGCTTTTACCAAAAACATTGTCACGATTTAAAAACAGCCAATGATGGTTCGGCTGGAGGTAGTAATGTTAATTTACCCAAGTTACTGAGAAGCCCGATAAGGTGAAAGTCTCACGTCCGGTTTTGTAGGCGAGGCAGGAAGGCGACTTCCTGAACTTAGCCAGCAGAGTGTCAAAATGTTAAGTCGCTAATTATTTTATAGAGGAGATTATGCAAGTTAACTTCGATCGAATAGAACCAGGCCCCGGTCAAGAATCTGTCTGGGATTACCCACGTCCCCCTCGCCTTGAGGAATTGACCAAACACATACAGATAGTTTTTAATGGGGTAACGATCGCCGATACGCATCGCCCTCAGCGGATATTGGAGACAAGTCACCCTCCTGTTTACTATATCTCCCCCGAGGACATCCAAATGCAATATTTGCACAAAACTTCACAGGGTTCTTGGTGCGAGTGGAAGGGACAAGCTGGTTATTACACTGTGATGGTAGAGTCCAAGGAAGTGGTAAATGCTGCTTGGTTTTATCCTAACCCTAATCCGGTTTTTGCAGCTATTAAGGATTATGTGGCTGTTTATCCGAGCCAGATGGATGCCTGTTATGTGGATGGGGAATTAGTGCAATCTCAACCAGGAGATTTTTACGGCGGCTGGATTACCAAAGATATTGTCGGCCCGTTTAAGGGAGGAATTGGAACTTGGGGTTGGTGAGGGCATTGCCAGGTTTTTTGTTCCTCGCCACGCTTCGGGGTTCTGCATTTTGAATTCAGGGACTGGCGCAGAAAACTCGTTTTTTATGCAAAACCTCGTTATCTCATTACATGGTTTACGGTTGTTTCTGAATGATCTTAAACCGCAGAGACCGCAGAGGACACAGAGAAAGAGTAGGGCATGAGGCATGGGGCAAACAGGGCAAACAGGGCAAACAGGGCAAACAGGGCAAACCTCACTTTGTTAAGAACCGCTATAGCAGTTCTCAAGCTTGGTGAGGTATGCCCAATGCCCTATGCCTAATGCCCAATGCCCTATGCCCTATGCCCTATGCCCTATGCCGGATAGTCCTCATCTTTGTGAGAAAGGCTATAAGCTGTCGTACATTTAAATTGTATATTTAGGACGGGCGGGACGCCCATCCCACTCATTGTTTGATTTTTTTTGATATGCAATTTAAATGCAGAACAGCTTATCTGGTTTGAAAGTAGGGTTTATTTAGTTTATGTACGCCGCGAATGAGTTGAGGAATGGTTAAAAAACAGGGGGTTTTTACAATAAAAAAACTCCTGATTAAAAAATAGATAATTGTTCGACAAGTTTATAATTAAATGAGGATTAATTAATGTAATATACTCAAGGTATAAACTAACGCAACTTAGTTAAATAGCAATCGACAAGATGGTTAGCACTCAGTGCATCGAATTGGGGAAAACTAAAAATATTGCTACTGCATTTTTCTTCTTTCTTCTTGCTTCTGCTTTCTTCCTTGTTCTTTTTTCCTTCTGCTATGAACAGTGTAGTTAATAATACAACCATAGTCGATGGAGAAATGTTAATATAAGTTAAGGGTGACACTAGATTTTTTGCTGCTGTATTGTTCATTCGGAGCTGTCCTGTGTCTGTTGAATTTATTACACCATCTAATTTTCCTGAAAAACCACCCGAAAATCTAACTTTAGAGTCTACTCTTAAGGAGCTAGCTGTATTCAATTTTCAGGTTGAATCGTCATATCTCGCCAAAGATGTAGCTCGGTTATTTCAAGCTCACCCGCTGCTTCCGGGAGTTATCTTGACGAAAAATGGGGATTTTTTAGGAATGATATCGCGTAGGCGCTTTATGGAACGTATGAGCCGCCCTTACGGAGTAGATATATTTGCTTGCCGACCAATTATGGCTTTGTATCAAATTGCTAAAACCGATATTTTGATCTTACCAGGAATAGCCTTAATTGTCATGGCAGCTCAGCGAGCTGTACAGCGACCACCGGAACAGCTTTACGAGCCGATTATTGTGCAGCTAGAACCTCAAGTTTACCGATTGTTAGATGTGCATCAAGTGTTAGTAGCTTTGTCGCAAATTCACCAACAAGCTACTTGGTATATTAGCGAGCTTTATTATAATTTATCTGTCACACAATCCGAGCTAGAAGCAGCTAATTCTCAATTACAATCAGCTAATTCGGAATTGTATCGCCTTGCCAACTCAGATGGATTAACTCAGGTAGCTAACCGCCGATGCTTTAACGAGTATTTAGAGAAAAAATGGCAGGAATTGGTAGAAAATGCAGCAGAACTATCTTTGATCTTATGCGATATTGACTTTTTTAAGAAATACAATGATACTTATGGACATCAGGCGGGAGATACTTGTTTGCAAAGGGTAGCTAAAACTATTGTTGAGGCTGTAAATTGCTCAGCAGGCGATGCTTCGGGAGAGCCGTTGGTAGCACGTTACGGTGGTGAAGAATTTGCGATTGTTTTGCCTCACACCAAACCTGAGACTGCTGTCTATATCGCTGAACAAGTTCGAGTTTGGGTAAAAAAGTTAGCAGTTGAACATCTGCAATCGGAGGTTGGTTGCGTGACGCTGAGTTTGGGGGTAGCGAGTACCTTTTCTCGATCGCACATTGCTCAGAAAGATTTGATTGCAGCAGCAGACCGTGCGCTATATCAGGCAAAAGACCAAGGGCGCGATCGAGTTACTCTAGATTTAGGATTTTAAATTTTAGATTGGACACAAGTTAAGGTTGATCGCACCTTTACCTTTCTACAAAGTCTCGCACCAAGCACGTTCAGCCGTCCAGTGTCTGTCCGAAGATTCATAAATCCTCAACCCATCCAACCCGGCATTTTGCACTATTGTCTCAATTTCATCCAGAGTAAAAGCCGCTTGTAGCGAATCACTGAATAACTGTTGCTGATGTGCGTTACAATCTCCGGCATACAGTTTGACTAAATTATCCCTGATTTCCAGTGTTTCCGGCCGGAATAAATCCCGCAAAAAAATTGCTCCCTGCGGTTTCAACACCCGCCGGACTTCTTGCAAAAACGTCACAGGATCTGGCAAATGGTGGATAATGCTATTGGAAATCACCATGTCAAAATAATTTTCAGGATAAGGCATTTCCTTAGCATCAATCAATTCGAGACTAATTTGCGATCGCGCATCGGCCCTTTCCACATTCTGTGCCGCAACTTTTAGCATATTTGCGGATAAATCGATGCAAGTCAATTTCCATTGTGGTCGAATTGCACAAAGAGCGATCGGAATCCTAGCAGTACCCGTCCCAGCATCCAAAACGTTTCCAAAAACCGGCCCCAAAGCAGCCGCACTCCTAGCAAAAGCAGAATTAACCTCAGTAAAGTCCATCGAATCGTATTCGATCGCCTCGGACAACGAATCCATCACTTCCGACTCCAAAACTCGCTGCATAAAATTTATCTCGTCATTTGGCATTTCCATATAGGAAGCCAGTTTCGCCTGCAAAAGCTCGACTAACTCCGGTTCCATATATTGGTAATTATCCGGGATTTGCAGACAAATAAGCTTTTTGCCTTCCAGACTTTCGGGGAATTTGCTGCGAAGTCGATCGGCGTGCTTCTTCTCCATCACAAATATCCAATCCGCCCAACCGACAAGACCCTCAGTGACTCTGATTCTTGCAGCTTTTTCCGTTCCAGCTGATCGCGCGCTGTAGCCCCTAACTTTCTCGCATATCTTCTCGGCAGTTGGACTTCTCCACTTATTCCGGCTGCAAACAAACAATATCTTGATTTTATCCATCAGACACAAGTACAAAATTCTCTGTTAATTTGGGAAGAAAGTAAAAATATTGATCACATTTTTGTCCGATCGCACCTTACCTATCACAATACCTGTACCTTGTCAAATCCGTCAAAGTTTTATTTACAATTCTTAAACTAGAAAATGCAAGTTTTGCATCAAAAATTGTGATTATTGCATTTATAAATTTTGCTTCTTCCATACCCTGAAAGGGTTTCAGGGTACGAATCAAAAAATAGTCATAGCACCGCTTGAGTATCGGAATTGTATAATAGCTCAAACGGCGCACTTTCGTCAAGTAAATGAGAATGGAATCAATAGTGAGGGATGGTAATTTTTGGGGGTTTTCGGAGATTGATTGAACATTTAAAACTAAATTACTTTTCCTATCGTTTTTGCTTATCAGACTACCTTTAACTAGACAGGCGGGAATTCCCCCGCCATAGCGTACTCGCTTGGCGGTGGGATGAAAGCCGAGTGAGGCGACGATTACCCGTCCCACGAGACTCGGAATCTTGATTATCGAGGGAGATGGGACGGGTATGAGGAGACGAACAAATCACTTGTTTACCCATTGCCCAAAACTCTGTTATCATTAAATCAGTTAGTGATAAACAATGATGTATCAGTCTATCAAAGCCAGAATCTATCCAACCGACGCGCAGACCGAAAAGCTTTCCCAGTTTTTCGGCTGCGCTCGATGGTGGTGGAACTATGCCTTGAATCAGACTACTACTACCTACAAAGAGACAGGGAAAGGATTGTCCAGAGAAGGACTCAATGCACTTTTGCCCTACCTCAAGAAAGAGTTCCCCTGGTTGGGCGAGTGTCATTCTCAGGTTTTGCAATCTGTCACACTGAATCTGAGTAAAGCGTTTATCAACTTCTTCGAGAAACGAGCGCAGTATCCCAGTTTCAAATCGAAACACGGAAAGCAATCGATTCAGTATCCGCAGGGGACTAAGTTCGTTGATAATCTGATTTATCTCCCAAAACTGGGTTGGATAAAAATCAGTTTGCATCGACAAATAGAAGGTCAAGTCAAGACTGTAACCATCTCGAAGAATCCCAGTGGTCAATACTTTGCAGCTATCCTGACCGAACAGGAAGGGGAATACCCCATTCCTAGTAGTGAAGGAACAGCAATCGGTATTGACTTGGGCATCACCGATTTTTGCATTACCAGCACTGGCTCCAAATTTCCAAATCCTCGTCATATCAAGCAGCATGAGCGCAATCTCAAGCGTAAACAGCGGAAGTTATCGAGAAAGGTAAAAGGGTCTAATAGCAGGAATAAGGCACGTAAATTAGTTGCTAGAGTCCACCAACGAATTACTAATTCGAGACTGGACTTTTTGCACAAACTCTCCCACAAATTAGTGAACGAAAACCAAGTCATAATTGTGGAAGATCTGGCAGTCAAGAACATGGTGAAGAATCATTGTTTAGCAAAAGCGATCGGCGATTGTGGCTGGTCTAGTTTCCTGGAAATGCTCAACTATAAGTGTGAGCGTTATGGCAAAATACTTGTCAAAGTAGATCGGTTTTTCCCATCATCCAAGACCTGTAGTAATTGTTATCATCGAGTCTCATCTTTGCCTTTAGATGTGCGTCAGTGGACTTGCTCTAGTTGTGGTGCTAATCATGACAGAGATGTGAATGCTGCGTTGAATATCAAAGCCGAAGGAATGCGGATTCTCTCGTTAGGAACTAGCGAGACTGCCGATGGAGGCAAGGTAAGACCAAGCAGGGGTCGCAAGACATCTGTAAGGCACTCGCCGTCGAAGTCGGAAACCTGAGCCATACCGCTTGCGGTTGGTGGCGGGTAGTTCACTTGTCCCGATCGCCCTCAACTCCTCAAAAATAGAAATATGCTCGATCACTGCTAGAATTAATAAAGCGAAGTCGTTATGAGTTCAAATAAATAACTATGACCGAACAAACCGTAGAAAATCTAGTAATTATCGGCTCAGGCCCTGCTGGTTACACAGCCGCCATCTACGCAGGGAGAGCAAACCTCAAACCCGTCGTCTTTGAGGGCTATCAAATGGGAGGCATCCCCGGCGGTCAACTGATGACCACTACAGAAGTAGAAAATTTTCCCGGTTTCCCCGAAGGTATCACCGGGCCGGAACTAATGGATCGGATGAAAGCTCAAGCCGTGCGTTGGGGTGCAGAATTATACACAGAAGATGTAATTTCGGTGGATTTGAGTCAACGGCCGTTTACAGTGCGATCGGACGATCGGGAAATCAAAACCCACACCATAGTCATAGCTACAGGCGCAACAGCCAAACGACTACATCTACCGAGTGAAGAGAAATACTGGAATTTAGGAATATCTGCCTGTGCGATTTGCGACGGTGCGACACCGATATTCAAAAATGTAGAATTAGCAGTTATCGGTGGCGGTGACACAGCAGCCGAAGAAGGAGTTTATCTAACTAAATATGGTTCTCGCGTTCATATGTTGGTGCGGAAATCATCCATGCGGGCCAGCAAAGCCATGCAAGACCGGGTTTTGAACAATCCCAAAATTACTGTGCACTGGAATACAGAGCCTGTGGATGTTTACGGCAATGGCAAACTCGCAGGGATTCAACTCAGGAATACTGAAACTGGCGCAGAAAGCAATTTGCCGGTCAGCGGGTTGTTTTATGCGATCGGTCATACTCCCAATACAGTCTTATTCCAAGGTCAATTAGAACTCGACCAAATCGGTTACATTGCTCCCAAACATGGTTCCGTAGAAACTAGCGTCGAGGGAGTTTACGCCGTCGGCGATGTCCAAGACCACGAGTTTCGACAAGCAATCACTGCTGCTGGTAGCGGTTGTATGGGTGCGATGTTGGCAGAGCGTTGGCTCTCGGCGAATGGTTTAACTCAGGAATTCCATCAAACTGAGGAATCCCAGAAACCCGCCGCAGCGCCAGAAACTCCAAAAGTGCGTGCTACGAGCGAAAATTTTGATATCAAAGAGACGCGACACGAAGGAGGTTATGCTTTGCGGAAATTGTTCCACGATAGCGCTCGGCTGATTGTCGTCAAATATTCCGCTCCGACTTGTGGCCCTTGTCACAGCCTCAGACCGATTTTGAGCAAGGTAGTAGATGAGTTTGATGGCAAAATTCACTACGTGGAAATTGATATCGAAGAAGATCCAGAAATTGCTGAAAATGCTGGTGTTACGGGTACGCCGACGATTCAGTATTTCAAGGATAAGGCTTTGGTGACTGAGCTCAAAGGAGTTAAGCCAAAAAGCCAGTATCGTGAGTTAATTGCTAGTAATTTGTAGGACTTACTCGCGGGTTGCCAGAAACCGGGTTTTTCACGAAAAGACGTGTTGTAGCTGGATAACCCACAAAAAAACCCGGTTTCTTTAGTCACAGCGGGTGGTTTGTATTCGGCGACTAAGGGAAAGTATTTTTGACTGTTGCGGGTTTTTTCGCCTAGGTGCTACTAAAATCGAAAAGTCTCATATTGGTCGATCGCAATTATGGCAACAGCGCCCGACGCTTAGAACATTCTTAATTCCTAAAACCTCTTCTATCCGTTAAATCCGTTACACAATCCGTTGCCGAACTTCCTTCATAAATATGACTCAAAGCCGCCTCCGACTACCAAAATTTCTCAACCTTGCCGCACCGTCAAACCTCTCAATGCAAATGATGTGGGCGGGTTTGACGATAACTGCTGTGTTTGTATTTGTAGCCACTTTGTCTCCAGCGATGGAAGCCTGGGGATGGTTGCAAAATCCTACAGATGCTTTAATTAACCCGATCCATGAACCGCCATCGGGGAGTTACTGGTTTGGTACTAGCCGCAGTGGCTATGATGTTTTTTCTCGCACGCTGTTTGCTTCTCGCGCCGCTTGGCAAGTGGTGATTTTAGCGACAACTTTGAGTTTATTTATCGGTGTACCGCTGGGATTGGTTAGCGGTTATTTGGGCGGTAAGCTCGATCGTGTGTTGTTATTTGTAATGGATACCATTTATACTTTGCCGGGACTGCTGCTTTCTTTGACACTGGCGTTTGTCGTGGGAAGAGGAGTATTCAATGCTGCGATCGCCCTGAGCATTTCCTACATCCCTCAATACTACCGCGTTGTCAGAAATCACACCGTCAGCGTCAAAACTGAACTGTTTGTCGAAGCCGCACGAGCAATGGGTGCTGATACTTGGACAGTGCTTTCGCGCTACTTATTTCTAAATGTCATTCAGAGCGTACCAGTGCTGTTCGCACTCAACGCCGCCGATGCAATTTTAACCTTGGGAGGTTTAGGATTTCTCGGTTTAGGACTCCCCGAAGAAACTCCCGAATGGGGACACGACTTGCGTTTAGCCTTAGATGCGCTACCCACCGGCATTTGGTGGACAGCGTTGTTTCCCGGTTTGGCCATGACTTTAATGGTAGTCGGATTATCTTTGGTAGGAGAAGGATTGAACGAATTTGTCAATCCTCGGCTGCGGAATCAACAGTAATTTGTCTGGTAGTCAAGAATTTAGTCTTTCCTTCTTCTCTTTTCTTCCTTCGCGCCCTTTGCGTCTTCGCGGTTCGTTAAATAGGTATTATTTAACGATTTGGCGGTTCAGAATCAGGTGAGGTACTCGCCAGTTAATTACTAATTCCATAATTACCCAATCGAAAATCGAAAATCTAAATCTATACCTCACTCACTTGAGAATTGCTATATCGTCAATGTGCTGTCACTAATCCAAACTTTGGGAGTGCTGACTGAATAGTTTTTACCCACAAAAGACACCAATCAGTTGGAAAGGATACTGGCAATACCAACTATATAGAAAAATTGAATAATACGATAACACAAAGGATAAACCTCTTGCAAAAGTCATAAACTATCTTGACAAACATCTGCGTTTATCTGTGTTTATCTGCTTTTTATCTGCGGTCAATCTATCCATCAAAAATTTATCAAATAGGTCAAATATCTCGCTCAATAATAAAAACTATAGCAGTTCTAAGAAAGATGAGGTATTGACCAATCAATCCCTCAATCCCCCAATCTAAAATCTAAAATCTAAAATCTAAAATCTAAACCTGTACATCACCTTTTTGAGAAAGGCTATATTTTATTAGACCTCTTCCAGTCCCAACCTCGCTTATCCTGAAAAGCATCTGCGTTTATCTGTGTTTATTTATCTTACATCTGCGGTTTGTGGATCGATCCCGTGACTTATGCAAGAGGTCTCTACTTCCAACAAACGATCGACTCTAGCTTTAGCAAAGCGAATCAGGTAGTCGTGTCCCAAGTGAAAGGGGTGAAATTTGCCTGCTGTGAGTTGCACCATTGAGAAGCTTATAGTGCTAAATCTGTAGTGTTCATTCTTAGGGCGACAGTTAGTTATGTATGTATTAATTGGTGGAGCAGGAATGATGGGGCTAGATTTAGCCCAGCAGTTATTAAAACTCGGTCACACAGTTGCGATCGTCGATACCGACCCCCTTGCGTGTCGCTTTGCCCGTGAAAAAATTGGGGTGATGGCATTTGAGGGCAGCGCAGTCAGTACAACGGTTCTCATCGAAGCGGGAATCAAACAAGCAAACGCAGTCGTTACAACCCTCAGAGATGATGCCTTGAATTTAGCGTTGATCACATTGTCTAGAAGCTACTCCCTTCCCGCTCGAAGAGTATAGAATAAGGTAGAATGGTTGAGTAGAGAGAAATAAAGCTATGAATTTGAGCCAAAAATTGCGATTAGTTAGC
>JAJAYT010000474.1 GCA_026786085.1 Microcoleus sp. CAN_BIN18
CCTCATTACCTTAGAAGGAGTTAGCAAGGTTTACCAGCAGCCCAACGGTCAAAAAATCTCTATTTTAGAACCAATTAATTTAGAGTTGCGATCGGGCGAAATAGTAGCTTTGCTCGGCCCTTCCGGTTCGGGGAAATCAACATTAATGCGGATAATTGCCGGACTTATCCCGCCCAGCAACGGTCAAGTTCTCTACCACAATCGTCCTTTAGTCGGCTTAAATCCTGGAGTGGCAATTGTCTTTCAAAACTTCGCCCTTTATCCCTGGCTGACGGTACTAGAAAATGTAGAATTAGGATTAAAAGCTAAAGGAGAATTGCCCGAACCGCGCCTGCAAAAAGCCTTACGAATGATTGACATTATCGGTTTAGACGGATTTGAAAATGCTTATCCGAAAGAACTTTCCGGCGGGATGCGCCAGCGGGTGGGATTTGCTAGGGCTTTGGCGGTAGAACCCGAATTGCTTTGCATGGATGAACCGTTTTCAGCTTTAGACGTGCTGACAGCAGAAAACTTGCGGTTTGAGTTATTAGATTTGTGGCTGGAAAAGAAGATTCCCACTAAAGCTGTGTTAATCGTAACTCACGGGATTGAAGAAGCGGTCATTTTAGCCGATCGAATTGTAGTCTTGGGCCGCAACCCGGGGCGAATTCGCGCCGAATTGACGGTGACTTTGCCGCACTATCGCGATCGCAAAACTGCGGAATTTCAAGCCCTCGTAGACCAAGTTTACAAAATTCTCACCAATCCCGACTTGAGCTGCGAAACAGTGACAGCACCCGCTGAAAGTGCCACTACTGTATCTCAACCTCAACCGACTCAAAGCCCTAAATACCAATCTCTACCGCAGGTACGAACTGGTGCAATCGCAGGTCTTTTGGAACTATTAGAAGACCGTCAAGAAAAAGACCTTTACCGTTTAGGTCAAGAACTAATGTTAGAGGTCGACGACATTTTGCCGATTGTCGAAGCAGCCAAATTAATGGATTTTCTAGTAATCCAAGAAGGCGACCTCCTGTTAACACCCGTGGGCATCCAGTTCATTGCCGGCGGAATTGACCAACGCAAACAAATTGTTCGCACCCAAATTCTCAGCAATATTCGCCTCGTCCAGCAAATTTCTCGAATGCTTCAGGCCAAGCGCAATCACCGGATTTCTGAAGAGTTGATCTTGGATATTCTCGAAGCCCACTTTAGCCCCCAAGAAGCAATGCGGCAATTGCAAACTGCTATTGATTGGGGTCGCTATGCAGAGTTGTACAGCTACGACGAACCCGGCGGCGAAATCTTCCTAGAATCCGAAGAAACTAAAAATGAGTAGTCAGTTGACAGTTGACAGTTGACAGTTGATAGTTGATAGTTGATAGTTGATAGTTGATAGTTGACGGTAGTCATTGGTAATTTTACGGAATCACTAATAACAACTTCTGACTTCAACCTCCGTTAAATCCGTTAAAAAATCCGCTGCCGAACATCCTTTCATCCGTTAAATCCGTTACAGAATCCGCTGCCGAACATCCTTTCATCCGTTAAATCCGTTACAGAATCCGCTGCCGAACTGCCTTTAATCCGTTAAATCCGTTAAATCCGTTAAATCCGTTAAAAAATCCACTGCCGAACCTTCTGCATTATGACAAGACCTCTAACACCAGCCAATAAAGCGTTAGAAAGATCAGCTTGGACTTGGCAAGACGGCTTGCTAATTCTAGCCATCTTCTCTCTAATTTTAGTAATTGTCCAAACAGCGTCTCAATTCAACAGTGACTACAACCCAAACTTTACAATTGAGACCACGCTAAATGTCTTGCCAGCGTATACAGCCCAGACTCTTTTACGCATGACAGCCGCCTATTTTTTATCCTTGCTGTTTACCCTAGTTTATGCTTATTCTGCTTACCGCTTTCCCCTAGCCGCGAAAATTTTAATTCCCTTACTAGACATTTTGCAATCGATTCCGGTTTTATCATTTTTGCCCGGAGTTGTTTTAGCTCTAGTTACTTTATTCCCAGGTCAAAGAATCGGTGTAGAACTCGCCTCGATCATCCTAATATTTACGGGGATGACTTGGAATATGACCTTTAGTTTCTATCAGTCGCTTTCCAGCATTCCACAAGAACTTAAGGAAGCTGCTCAAGTTTATCGGCTGAATGCTTGGCAGCAGTTTTGGACGTTAGAATTGCCGGCTGGTGCGATCGGACTGGCGTGGAATAGCGTCATGTCAGTGGCCGGCGGCTGGTTCTTTTTGATTGCGATCGAATCTTTTACGTTGGGTGACAAAAACTTTAATTTGCCCGGACTCGGTTCCTATTTAGGCAAGGCCGCCAATGAAGGCAATTTTGGGGCGATCGGCTGGGGTTTAGCAGTATTAATTGGTGTGATTATAGCCATAGATTTTTTCATCTGGCAGCCTTTGATTGCTTGGGTGGAAAAGTTTAAATATCAAGCCGTGGAAGCTACCAATGTACCCCAGTCAAAGGTGTTAGATTTTTTAAGGCGATCGGCGACGCTGCGGGTGTTGAAGTCGCGCATTTCGCCCGTCGGCGACAGTTTCGATCGCGCCTTGGCCAGAGGTTTTGCACCTGCGAATTTACCAACAAATCCCAGAAAAAAAAGCCCGATCGGAAATTGGATAAATTGGCTGTTTGTCAGCGGGTTTGCCCTCATTGTGCTTTGGGGAACTTGGGAAGCCCTGCTGCTGCTGCGGTTGCTGAGTTTGTCGGACTGGCAAAAAGTCATGGGAGGTGCATTTTTCACAGCTTTGCGAGTCATTTGCGCGCTATTTCTATCGCTATTGTGGACAGTACCCCTCGGAGTGGCGATCGGTCGAAATCCGCGTTTAGCGCAGATTTTGCAGCCATTGGTACAAATAGCCGCTTCAGTACCAGCAACGGCTTTATTTCCCGTATTGCTGCTAGGTTTAATTCAGGCTGGAGGCGGCTTGCAAATTGGTTCAGTGGCGCTGATGATGTTGGGTACAATGTGGTATTTGCTATTTAATGTGATTGCAGGCGCTCAGTCGATACCTTCGGAGTTGTTTGAAGCCGCACAAGTTTACAAACTTTCCTTGATTCAGCGCTGGAAAACTTTAATCCTACCCGGAATTTTCCCTTACTTAATCACAGGAATTATTACGGCGGTTGGCGGTGCTTGGAATGCGAGTATTGTCAGCGAATACGTGCAGTTTAAAGGTGAAATAATTAGAACAAGTGGTTTAGGTGAGACGATTTCTGAAGCAACAGCATCAGGCAATTTTCCTTTGCTTTTAGCGGCTACTTCTGTGATGTCATTGCTGGTTGTATTGACTAACCGTTTGGTGTGGCGGCCGCTTTACCGTTTGGCACAAGAAAAATATCAGTTGTTGGTTTAAGTTCGGTGGTAATAAGCTGTTCTGCATTTAAATTGTATAGCCTTTCTCAGAAAGATGAGGTACGCTTCCGGCATAGGGCATAGGGCATAGGGCATAGGGCATAGGGCATAGGGCATAGGGCATAGGGC
>JAJAYT010000475.1 GCA_026786085.1 Microcoleus sp. CAN_BIN18
AATTTCAACTATTTCAACGAAGAAGCAGTCGTCGATGAATCGATTTATCCGAATCAAACAGGTCGCGTCCGCTTCCAAGGTAGCTGGTGGCCCGCACGGTGCGATCGACAAATCACCTTAACACCGGGAGACACTGTTTATGTCATCGGCGTTGACAGCATCACTCTGTTAGTTTCTCTCGTTCCCGCAGACTAAATGAGAGCCTGAAAAACCAGAAACATCAATCAATCTCAATCCAGGAAATGCAGCATTTCAAATAGCATCAATACAAAATTACATTATATTAACACAACAGGAGTAAATATCATGTTCAACGTAGTAAAAGCTTTCGGTTCTATTTTTTCCACTCAAGCATACTGCACATCAAAGAATATGTTAATCGACAACTATATCAACACCAATTTCAACTATTTCAACGAAGAAGCAGTCGTCGATGAATCGATTTATCCGAATCAAACAGGTCGCGTCCGCTTCCAAGGTAGCTGGTGGCCCGCACGGTGCGATCGACAAATCACCTTAACACCTGGAGATACAGTTTATGTCATCGGTGTTGACAGCATCACTCTGTTAGTTTCCCTCACTCCCGCAGACTAAACGAGAAAGCAATCTAAACCTCTTCACGGTTAGAGCCCCGACTTCTTCAAGAAGCCGGGGCTCTGACTATTCTGTTTTTTAGAAATTAGGACACGGCACTGCCGTGTCCCTACAATATTATCGAATATCGCGCTACAATGTAATGGCATTTTTGAGAGCTTGTTTGTTGAGGCGATCGCCCATTTGAGATTCGCTACTTTCTGGACTGACTGCTGCTGTTTCTGATGCTTTGGCGATCGGCGGTAATGGTTCGAGCAGTTTGGATTGAGCTTCCTGAATTGCAGGGTAATTTGCAGCCCAGAGTGAAAGCGCTTCTGCAAGAACATCGCTGTCATCAGATAAAGGTTCAATTAGCTGCGCTAGTTCGGTTAATTGGGCGGCAGAAAAGAGCGATCGCTGTTGAGTTAATAGTTCGATCAACGAGTCAATCTTTTGTTCGGAGACTGACATTGATTCCCGTTGGATTTTGTGAATTGTTTGCCGCACAAATTCTACAGACAAATCTAATAATTGTGCGATCGTCTCTAAATTCATTCCAAACGCGATCATCCGACGAATGGCTTCTAACTTCGCCTGCTGCTCACCTTGTTCGAGTCCTTGTTCGAGTCCTTCTTCTAAACCTTCTTGCTTGACTTCCTGGTAAAATCGAGTTTGTCTGAGTTCGCTTAAATTCAACATGGCGGCAATTTCCTCGCGGCTTTTTTGGGGGAGTTTGTAGACAATAATTGTTTCGATGAGGCTGATTAAATCGCGTAAAACGGTGGGATCGGACAACTGCTGTCGGGCCATTGCGATCGACTGCCGTGCTTGCTCTGCCGCTGTCTCTGCTGGCTCGATTACCAGTTTAACAATTTTCACTCCCAGCGATCGATCTGCGGCTTCTGGCAATTCATCGAGGTAAATCCGTTGCACCCGCTGACTGGTTAATAGTTCCTGAAATTGCAGCATCTGTTCGTGTTCGATGCGGCGGCTGGGATAGATGACAACGACGCGCCAAGGATTGAGCGGTTTGTATTGTCGCAGATAGAGAAAGAGTTCGCCAAAGATGCGGTAGTACAAGTCGGGATCGGGTTGAAACTGAACTTCCGCCAAGTAAAATGGTTTTTCCGGTGCTTCGGTTGTGGGCAGAAATAACCCATCGATGCGGAATGCCAGTTGCTTGATTTCGCGGGAGGTGAATTCATAGGCGGTGGCTTCGTCTGGGGAACGATCGATCAGTTCAAAGAAGAAGCTGGGAAATTCTTGAAACAGGCTGTAGAAAATGGTGTCTGTTTTCATGAGTTGTCGATGCGAATCGAAGATGGGTATTATACCATACCAAGAGAGAACTATGACGAACCGATCGCCTTGTTGAATTTTTTCGCAAAGGCGATCGTGCTAGGTACTAGGTCAGCACTGCGATCGCAGTGCTGACATTAATTTGAAACTGAGTCTTCCATAAAGTTCTTCTTCTTTTCCTGCTCAATTCTTTCCCGAAGCCCATGAACGTATAGTTCCACATATCGCTTGTGTTCCAGAAAATCCACAGTATTGAGCAGTTGAAAGAGCGACTCGAAATACTCGACACGAGTCTGACACATGGAAACAGCACTTCCTTGCCAACTCCAAGTATCGGGTTCAAGAGGAAGTTTTTTAAATTCCTCAAAATTCTTATTGCTTTTAAGGAATAAAGCGATAAATCGAAAGCGTCTTTCACGAGAAAAATAGCGGATCGCACCAAACAAAAACCGTATAAATTCAATGTCTTTATGCCGCTTTTCAATGAGCTTTGTTAGTAAACTATCCTGTCTTTCTTCTATGAGAGCGTTGTCTCTAGCACCTTCAGTGAGTATGAAAAATTTTTTATGCAATACACGGCGTTCTTGCTCCCGTGTATAAATGTACTCAACTATCTGACTCATCATTTCTTCATAGTTTTCAAGCCTCCAAAGAAATGAATAGTCACGGGTATCGTCAAAATGGAGTGATTGTTCTTTCTGCTTATTATCAATCCAATCGATATATTCAAATATGAAGTTAGGATCTAGGTCTAGGATGTAGATAAAAATCTGCCAATTGCGATCTCGCCAGTTGGTTTTCAGGACAGCAAGATAAGCTTTTTTGAGCAAATATAGATGATTTTTGAAGGAGTCGAGTAAAGCTTGGTTTACCTCCATGTAGGGTTTGAATAAGAGAGATAGAGCAGAGGAGTAGTTTGAATCTTCAGCGATCTTTTCCAGGATAATCTCTACTACCCGGACGACTACATTTTCATCAAACGAACGGTATTTTAGAAGAAAGTCTAAATCCTGCCGCAATTCATCTAATGCGCTCTCTTTATACAGTTCGTATATCTGAGCCAAGCACTCAACTTTAATCTCCTCTTGAGGAAGTAAGCGATAAAAGCCGAACAACCATTCCCGCCTTGAAGGGTAATCGAGTTTGTTGATAAATTCATAGGCTTTTTCAACTCCATAAATTTGCATTAGTCTATCGACAAGACGTAGATCATTGAGTTTAAGTGGGTCTCCAAGGTTGAGATAGTGTTCTAGTACCTCAATATATAGATAACAATCCCGGTTCGCGAGATATATTAGCACTTCCACCACTCGACTCGGAAAATGATATTTGTTATGGTTTCGACGATCTGTTTCTCCTTGAATCTCAAGACATTGCTCGAAAAACTGCTTGTACTCTGTGAAGCAGTAGTCTGTGAAGTGTGCTTCAATCTGTTGTCGCTTTCGTTGCTCGTATTCCTCGTATTCTAAATCCAGGTTGTTTCTCTCTCCACAGTCAAATAGAAGTACCTTGGATAGAGCATAAGTCTCGTTTGTAAAGCGGTCGCGCAGCTCATCACTGAACGCCACCTGATGATTTTCGAGATGATTTTCGAGATGATTTAAGTAATCTTGAACCACAAAACAGTGGGAATAGCTACTAGAATCTAGTGTCGATTCGATAAAAGGAAGCACTGCAACTGCATCCTGCACTATCAACTCATTTACAGAAATTTTGTGACCATATAAGCAGTATTTGTGGAGAAGATCAAGCACTTCTTTTTGGAAAATAGGTATCTGGTAAAGCTGTAATACCCGCTCCCAAATCCTCCGCCTCAAGTCAATGAGTTCTGTGCTAGGTTGCAATTCAAATTCAATGATATTCAATGTACTCCTCCCATTCATTTTAGTGGTATCGAATTGTGTCTGGAGGTAATATTCAGCTACTGCGAGAAACAGTTTTGATAATACTTGATCCTTTCCGTCGTTTACTTTATTCCACAACTCATCAATGACTATCTGCTGCTTAATGAATCCGTAAGCCCATGAGTCATACTCAAACCCTAATCGTTTGGTAAGAAGGTAAAGCGCCTGTGATAATTCGCTTGGTCGTTTGGTGAGGTACTTACAGAGGAGAGCTAACGCCATTCGGAGATTATTCTCATCTGAATATCTGAACAAATCCAATGTGCTGAGGAGAGAAGGCGATGAAAGATTAGAGCTGGGCTTAATTTCCAGCTTAGAAATGTCTACTGACTCTGCTTCCATATTGGAGATATGGTCCCGAACATACAGAAGTATGTCGGTCTGCTTGAGGAACCAAAACACTTGCATAAAGTGCATCAGGTTTGCCTCATCTCCTGCTTCCTTGTATGTCTCCCAAGCCCGATCGACATGAGGACGCATTATCTCAACGATCTTCATGCTATCAAAGGTGTTCAGGACAGGGTTGAGAACATCAAAAAGTCGATACTTAAGGCGAGGGAAAAAGTGATTTAGGAGAGCAGCAAAATCGAGCGATCGCTCCTTGAAGAAAGCAAGGTAGAAAAAGTAGGTAGCAAGAACTTGGTCAGAGGTGCGTACTACCTTATTTTCGTACATATCGAGCACTTCCAAGTCATCTAACCGACGTACCGCTTTCCAAAACACTTCCTGGGATATCCCGAATGCTACCTCGATTGCTCCCATCATTTCCTTATTGGAGTAATCTACTATCCTAAAGAATGCAACAATACCAGCCACTTTCAAAAGGTTTTCGTCACCGAGTTCTTTGATATCTTCGCGGATTGAGCCGTAATACTCGTCATAAAGAGACGATACATCATTGATGCTTTCCAGCGTGTTCTCCTGCTTCGCCAGTCTGGCCGCCATAATTGCAAGTCGGGGATTGCCTTTAGCGATTTTGGCAATTCGGTCGGAGTAGAGAAAATTGATAATGCCATACTCATCTTTAACAAGTTGCTTTATCTGTTGATCTTCCAGAGGGTTGAGTTCTAAATCCCTCCAATCTGGATAGGAGCGTGCTACCTCTCGGACTTTTTCCAGGGCATAGTCTCGAACAGTAGCAATGACTTTAATCTGTTGATCCTCGCGCTGGTCGTTAAGAAGTTGAATGAAATATTCAAATTTACTGACACGGTTAGCGTCATCTACAAAAATGAGGTAGCTGCCTGGTTCCGCAAAGTAGACACGCAGATCCTCAAAAAGATCTACTCCTCGAAGAAAAATACATCGAACTTTGTATTCAGGGTGATCTGCGACAAATCGATCGCAACACTCCAGTACAAACCTAGACTTGCCTACTCCTGCTTTACCAGACACTACAAAAAGATTGCTTTCCTCAAGTTCCTGTAATACCTGCGCTAACTCTTTTTCCCGAAAGTGGAAGGTTGTGCTAAGAGGAGTGGCGAGCGCATTTTTGCCGTATGCAGTGACAAACTCGTCAGGAGTAACAATCTGCCCCGTGTCTACCTCAATGCCAAGGAAATCTCGTGCAATGCCTGGGTAGTTTTGGTAGAGATCATAAGAGATTGGTTCAATGCCGAAGATATTAAGGTTAACCCCATGTTTCTGACACTCTTCTCTGAGTAAATTTAGCTCCGATGGATTAAGAGTAGACGTATGGCATATAACAACTTCATCAATTTTTTCAACAGCTATACCTGTCTTTGCTTCATCAAAACACTTGTCGATATCCTTCTTGAGCTTCTCATAAATTCTGTCTTGCTGTGTAGTGTATTCGGCAAAAGCGTATTTACCATTAGGCAGGAGCACCAGTGTATCAGGTGTTCCTTTTCGTACCTTGTCTGCTCCAATCACAGACCCTAGCGAGTTGATCTGCTCATAACCTTTTTTGTGGAGGTAAGCATCAGCTAGTTTCTGAAAAGCCCCACCATCGAGTTCTCTTAACTTATTTTGAATTTGGTTAATTTTCGACATATGAGAAGAATGGTAATTATCATTAATGTTCAGGATGACTTAAACGCTATCTTCGATCGGATTGCCAACGGTGAGGAAACTGAGGGACACTCAAACTATCGATCGATCGCCCGTTTGTTAAAATCGAACTAATTTCTATCCTCACATCGCCGCTAATGCAAATTATATTAGAAGTCCCCGAGATCCTTGGCAAAAAACTTCAACAGTTGGCCGATCGCCTCCCAGAAGCCATCGATCGCGCACTTCAGGAACTCTCCCCCGCACAAACCATCCCCTACCAAGACTAACACCAGATCGTCGAACTGGTTGCCAGTCAACCCAGGCCAGAAGTCATCCTCGCTATCCGCCCCGCGCCTGCATTGCAAGCCCGCACCATCGAACTATTCGATCGCCATAAATCCAGCACTCTCTCGCAATCGGAAGCAGTCGAACTCGATCGATACTTGCTGCTAGAACATTGGGTGCGCTTAGCCAAAGCTCATGCTTACAAACACTTACAGACAGCAGCATGAGTTATGTATCAGCCACTTTGCGTCAGTTAGTGACTCAACGCGCCCGATCGCAATGCGAGTATCGATCTAGAAAACATTGCTATTATCGATCGCCATAACTCGATCGATACAATATACCTGAAAAAAGAACTTAAATATCCAGCCATACGTTCAGCATCTCTTATCTAATTTCGGCCGGGTGTATTTGAATAAACCCTGCCTTTTTTATGCTTAAATAAGTTTAGACACTTACTAACCAGATTTAAACCAGTGAACTTTCAATCAGTCATTGCCACCTTAAACAAATTCTGGAGCGATCGAGGCTGCCTGATCGCCCAATCCTACGACACAGAAAAAGGTGCAGGAACCATGAATCCCCACACCTTTCTCAGAGCAATTGGCCCCGAACCTTGGTCTGTCGCCTACGTCGAACCCTGTCGCCGCCCCACCGACGGACGCTACGGCGAAAATCCCAACCGCTTCCAACATTACTATCAATATCAAGTCCTGATTAAACCATCTCCTCCCAATATCCAAGAAATCTATTTAGACTCGCTTAGAGCATTAGGAATTAAACCAGAAGATCATGACATTCGCTTCGTTGAAGACAACTGGGAATCGCCCACATTAGGAGCTTGGGGTGTTGGTTGGGAAGTCTGGCTCGACGGCATGGAAATCACTCAATTTACCTATTTTCAGCAGTGTGGCAGCATTGATTGCCGCCCCGTTTCGATTGAGATCACCTACGGGCTAGAACGCCTCGCAATGTATCTCCAAGAAGTCGATGCGATGACGAAAATTCAGTGGAAAGATGGCATAACTTACGGGGACGTTCACCTGCAAGGGGAAATAGAACAGTGTACTTATAACTTTGAAGCTTCTAATCCTGAATTGCTGTTTACTTTGTTTGGATTGTACGAGCAAGAAGCTGAACAACTGACACAAAAAGGATTGGTTTTGCCGAGTCTTGATTATGTTTTAAAATGTTCTCATACTTTCAATTTGCTGGATGCTAGAGGGGTGATTTCGGTAACGGAAAGAACTCGCTATATTACCAAAATTCGTAACTTGGCGCGCAGGGTTGCTCAGCTTTATTTGGAACAGCGCGAACATCTGGGTTTTCCTTTGGAAAAAGCCGTGAAAGTTTGAGAAAGAAGTTCGGCAACGGATTCTTTAATAGCTCTAACTAATGGAAGATAACGGATTGTATAACGCCATACAGTTTATTTGACGAGAGAGACAGGGCGGGTTTTGCCTTGATACAGTCGATTGTTTCATAAATTCTGAGCCCCTACAAGGGCGGGGGCGGGTTTTGCCTGAAGATTGTTCGTGATTGTACAAGTTTTTGCGCTAAACCCGCCCCTACAACAGACCAATAGTCATACCATATTTTTAATTAATTCAATGCCTAATTATTCAGAAAATAATAGAGATACAACTGCTCAATTGCGTGTTGATGGTGTAAGTTTGAAAACACCGATCGCCTCTAGCTACTTATTAGACAATATCTCGTTTGATGTGCACAAGGGCGATCGCATCGCAATTGTGGGCCCTTCGGGGGCTGGGAAAACTACGCTGTTGCGGTTGTTAAACCGACTCAGCAGTCCCACCAGTGGCTCGATTTATCTGGAAAATACAGAATATCGGCAAATACCTGCGATCGAACTTCGCAGACAAATCACCCTGATTTTACAAGAATCTAAGCTTTTGGGGATGTCGGTGCGGGAAGCTTTGGCTTATCCTTTGAAGCTGCGGGGCGTGGCTGCATCAAACATTGCTGAGAGAATTAGCGGGGCGATCGCACAACTGCGCATACCCCAAGAATTGCTCGATCGCACGGAATTGCAACTTTCCACGGGCCAAAAGCAGTTAGTGGCGATCGCCCGCGGCATCATTTTGCAACCAAAAATCTTGCTTTTAGACGAGCCAACATCCGCCCTAGACGCCGGAAAAGCCCACCACCTTGTCCAAGTATTGACAGAGTTAACTAACAGCCAAACCACAATTTTAATGGTAAACCACCAGTTAGAATTAGCCCAGCAATTTAGCACGCGAATTCTGTATTTACAGCAGGGAAAACTCCTCGAAGACTCGCCCTCCCATCAAATAAATTGGGTGCAACTGCGGCAAAATTTAATCCAAGCAGAAGCAGAAGCCCAACAAGAATGGTGAACATTTGTAGGGTGCGCAATGCGCACCTACAGAATTAATGAGCGCCGCCCGCACCCGCACCCGCTTTCCCCTTTTTAAAACCCAAAATAGCAATTCCACTTAACAGCAAAGCAATTCCCACAAAGTAAAAACAATCATTAAAAGCCATTACATAAGCTTCACGGCGAACAATATTATCAATTACCTTAATTGCCTGGTCTTTCGCCACGCTCAAATCTGCACCGCGACTCACAAAATACTGAGTCATTTGATTAATTCGTTCCTGCGTTGCTGGAGAGTACAAAGAAACAGATTCCCCTAAACGATTCGAGTGAAACTGCTCCCGCTGCGTCACCAAAGTTGCTAAGGCCGCAATTCCCACCGAACCACCCAGATTTCGCATCATATTAAATAAACCTGAAGCCGAACCAGCCTCGTGTTTCTCCATACCAGCAGTTGCAATAGTTGACAGCGGTATCATAATTAAAGGCTGCCCCAAAGCTCGCACTAATTGCGACCAACGTAACTGATCGATACCCGTATCATGAGTCATGCTGGCATTCATAAAACAACTTACCGCAAAACAACTCACACCGATCGCAATTAGCAACCGCATATCGATGCGCTGCATCAATTTTGGCACCACCGGTACGATGAATAACTGCGGTACCCCAGCCCACATAATCACCTCGCCAATTTGCATGGCATTGTACTGCTGAATCTGACCTAAATACAAGGGCAAAATGTACACCGAACCGTACAATCCCACCCCCAAGGAAACATTCACAATAGTTGCCAATCCAAAATTGCGGCGAGTCAGTAATCGCAGGTTAATAAACGGGTTTTTTCGAGTTAGTTCAATCCAGAAAAAAGCGCTGAGAAATATGACAGAAATTATGCTTAAACGCAAAACAAAATCAGAACTAAACCAGTCCTTACGGCTGCCTTCTTCTAAGACAACTTGCAGGGAACCTAAGCCGATCGCCATTGAGGCAATTCCCCACCAGTCGCCCCCCTTCAGCAGTCCTAGCTGCATCGGCGCAGGCGCGACGGCGTACCACACAGCAGCTAGCAAAAGTAGCCCCGGAACCAAATTTAAATAGAAGACATATTGCCAGCCGTAATTCTCAGTCAGCCAACCTCCCAATGTCGGCCCGATGGATGGCGCAAAAGTAGCTGTTAGTGCAAACATCGCCATGCCAATCGGCTGCTTTTTGGGCGGCAAATTTGTCAGCAAAAACGTAAAAGCCATCGGAATTAAAATGCCGCCTGCTAATCCCTGACAAGCTCGAAATACAATCATTGAAGTCAAATTCCACGCCCAAGCGCAGCACATGGAAAACAATACAAAAAAAGCGGCATTTACCAAGATATAACGGCGGACTGAAAATACCTGTGACAGCCAACCTGTAATCGGAATTACGACTATTTCGGCGACTAGATAAGAGGTGGAAATCCAAGAACC
>JAJAYT010000476.1 GCA_026786085.1 Microcoleus sp. CAN_BIN18
CTACCATATTTATGCGGCTGAATTAGTCAGTTGGCAGTTGGCAGTTGGCAGTTGGCAGTTGGCAGTTGGCAGTTGGCAGTAGTCATTAGATACTGACTAACAACTAACAACTAACAACTAACAACTAACAACTAACAACTAACAACTAACAACTAACAACTAACAACTAACAACTGACAACTAACAATTGACTATTCAGGGTTGACTACTATGGGGTTGACTGGTGTTTTTGGTTTCCCAAAATAAGCTTGAAACACGTCTTTCGCGATCGGGGCCGCGGCAACAGAACCAAAACCGCCATTTTCCACAATCACGGCGATCGCAATTTCTGGCTTTTCAGCAGGCCCGAATGCCACATACAGCGAGTGATCCTCCTGTCCGATGACCTCCGAAGTCCCTGTTTTGCCCGCCGTCAGCGGAATCGAACCGTCATTGAGTGCCTGTCCCGTACCCTCGGAAACCACCGCGATCAATCCTTCCTTAACAACCTGAACTGTCGAAGGTTTCATCCCCGTACTTACTCGTTGAGTCTCAGGAGTGCCAGTCATAGATGTCAAAAGATGGGGCTTGACTCGATAGCCGCCGTTAGCGATCGAACCCACCATTACCGCCGCCTCCAAAGGAGTCACCAACACCAACCCCTGACCGATCGACATCGTGACTGTATCACCAGCATACCAAGGTTCTTTATAGATTTTTTCCTTCTCTGCCGGCGTCGGCATTTGACCGTAATCGCCACCGCCTAGCCCCAACAGGCTCAAATCCGTATCCCTGCCAATTCCCAAGCGGTGTCCCCACTTAGCAATTTCCTCCGGCCCGGCACTCATCCCCACTTGATAAAAAAACGTATTGCTGCTGAAAGCCAAAGCGTCCCGAAAGCCGATGTCGCCGAAACCCCCGCTATGTTCGTTAAAATCAATTCCCCCCACAGTAATGTAAGACGAAGTACCGATAATTGAGTCTGGCGAAAACTTGCCTGACTCGATACCGGCGACAGAAGTCACAATTTTAAAAGTGCTGCCCGGGGGGTAGCCTTGTATCGTCCGATTCAAAAATGGATCTTCCTCGTGTTGAAGAGTTGCCCAGTCATCCTTGGTGATTTTTCGCGTAAACAGATTGGGGTCAAAAGTCGGGTGGCTGGCGAGAACTAATACCGCGCCGGTTTTGACATCCAGGGCGACGACTGCTCCCCGCCGATTCCCCAGGGCTGTTTCCGCTGCTTTTTGCATGGACAAGTCGATGGTTAGCTGCACCGCCTCGCCTGGTTTTGGGGGTGTTTCTCCCATCAGCCGCAATTCTTGATTTTGGGCATTTACCTCGATCAGCCGATCGCCCCAAACTCCCGCAATTTCCTTGTTAGAACTCGCTTCTATGCCCATCTGACCGACAATCATCCGCATCGGATATTCCGGGTGAGCTTTCAAATCTGCTGCGGTAGCTTCGCCAATATATCCGAGAACGTGAGCCGCCAAACTGCCTTCGGGATAGTAGCGGCTAGCTTCGGGCCGCACTTCCACACCCCGCATTTGTCCCACCTGTTCTGCTAGCGGTACAAAAATTTCTGGCGGCATCGCTTGCTTGATCCGCACCGGTCTGTAGGATAGAGGATCGACCTCTTTTATTTTTTGTAAAATTTCTTTGGCCGGGATTTTAACCAGCGGACTTAACTTTTCTACTGTCACTTTCCACTGTTCCGGCGTTTGTTCTTTCGGCCACAAATAGACCGATCGAGCTAAATTGTTCGCTGCTAGCAGCTTACCTTTGCGATCGACAATATGTCCGCGATTCGCCGGCATTGGCACTAGGCGAACGCGATTGTTTTCGGCTCGTTCCCGGTTTTGCTTCCCTTGTACCAGTTGCAATTCCACCAGCCGACTAGCGTGCAGGCATAGCAAACCCGTTGCCACCAGCATTAACACGATCGCCCGGTGTATCGGACGCGACTGTTTCTTCGGAGCTTCCCGCAGGGTTTTGTCAGAAGAGCGAAATTCAGAGAGTGCAGAAATTTCTCGTTGCATTATTACTGTAGATAGATGTCAAATCTGAGATTTTAGATTCTTGAATTGTCAACTTTGAAGTATACAGCATCAGACCGGGGCGATCGGCTTTCACTTCGTTAGGCGCAGCGGAACGATCGATCATAACTCATGACTAATAACTCATCACTAATAATTCATGACTGCTGGCTAATCGTCCAAGCACCAAGAAATAGCCAGCACAATTAAGATCAGGCTCAGCCAATTAGGAAAGTGGAGCCAGCCGAATATATCGACAGGTAACATTATTAAACCCCATGTCAATAGGGAACTGATCGTCAACAGCAAAGCCAGAATTATCATATCGAGCATCTTGAGAGCGTATAATTTCGGATGTGAGCCGATCGCACTTGTGGCAAAAGTCGGAGTGGCACGAGCAATCGCGAGCGCACAGCCATTATCCTGATAGAAATAAGGAACAGAAGCCAGAAGATTTTGAACTAATTTAAAAAAATTGTTCTTCCTCCAGAACTCAGATTCTTGGGGTGGCGATCGGTAAATTCTGAGTTTTGATTTTAAGTTGTGACAAAGGAGTATTGCCATGTTATTAAATCCGCGAACCCATTTCAAAAACGGTGTACTCTTGGCTGCGCTAGGCGCGATCGCCGCCCTACCAGTTTTAGCAGAAACAGCCAATTTTGGCACTTTAACTTTATCGCGAGGTTTTGACTCCCCAACAGCAATGTTGAGAGGTTCCACAGGCGGATCGTACTCTCTCTCTGCCATTGCCAACACCGATCGCCACAAAAACAAATGTTTGGGCTTTGCCACCCCAACTCCCGACCACATCATAGTCTTGCAGCAAAGCTTTTCAAAACTCGCAATCCAAGTCAACAGCGGAGGGAAGGACACAACCTTAGTCGTACAAGGCCCCGGTAACAGCGTGCGCTGCGGAGACGATACAGGTCAGAATAAAGATGCCAGCATTGTTGATTCAGACTGGCAAGCAGGATCTTACAGAATTTGGGTCGGTACTCTCGAAGCCGGAGTCAAGTCTAACTATACAATCTCACTACAGGAATAGAACGCCGCCACGCTGTGGGATAGGCACGCTCAAATATTCTACATCCTCAAATTCTTCTCCCAATCGCCCGATCGCCGATCGCCCGATCGACCGCTAATATCATGTCCGTTCGATTAGATTGGTTCGTAGTGCGGACTTTAGTCCGCTTGCTCGGTTGCGGACACCAGGACGCGCTACGAACCGTTTATGTTGTGACAATCGACCGAACACGATCTAACTTCCCCGATCCAGTAAAATTGTAAAATTGAAAGTGGCGTGTTTAACCAAAATTGGGAACTCCGAAAGTGCTTCATACCCTTAAAGCTGACTTCAGTATAATTTTCGATCGCGACCCAGCCGCTCGCAACTGGCTGGAAGTATTGTTTTGCTACCCAGGTCTTCAGGCCCTAATGCTGCACCGCCTCGCACACTGGCTTTATTTACTGGGACTTCCCTTCATTCCCCGCTTGATTTCGCACATTGCTCGGTTTTTGACAGGAATAGAAATTCACCCTGGTGCAACCATCGGCAAAAGCGTCTTCATCGACCACGGTATGGGGGTTGTGATCGGCGAAACAGCAATAATCGGCGATTTTGCCCTAATTTACCAAGGCGTCACCCTCGGCGGCACAGGCAAGGAAAGCGGCAAACGTCACCCTACCGTCGGCGAAAATGTAGTTGTCGGTGCCGGCGCCAAGGTACTAGGAAATCTGCAAATTGGCAACAACGTTCGCATCGGCGCCGGTTCCGTCGTCCTCCGCGACGTACCATCAGACTGTACCGTTGTAGGGATTCCCGGCCGCATCGTCTATCGATCGGGAGTACGCGTCAATCCCCTAGAACACGGCAGTTTGCCAGATTCCGAAGCTGCGGTAATTCGCTCTTTAGTCGATCGCATCGAGTCCCTAGAACAGCAAATAAAAAGTTTAATTCCTCAAGCATCTGTCTCCTTAACATCCCAACCCAATCTCCATTCAGCATTCCCAACTTTCAATCAAACCAACAATGTAGCTGTAGCTGAAAAAACCGAAGTTGCCACCACTTGTCAGTTAAAAGATAAAGCAATTCAAGAATTTTTCGACGGCACCGGCATCTAAAATTTGAATTGGCCAAACAGGGCATTGGCCAAACAGGGCATTGGCCAAACAGGGCATTGGGCATTGGAACTGACAACAAATAACCAATAACGAATAACCAATAACTAATGACTACTGACTACTGACTTCTTTTTCACGGATTGACCGATCGCACAAACCAATTTCCCTCCCCGTCGCGCCCGTAGAGCGATCGGTTCTGCGGTTCCCCCCGCAACTCCAACAAATCCACCGTTTCCGGTTCCAACAACAGCAAGCAAAAATTAGGCAGTGGTTCGTGAGCATCTGGGGCAGCAGAATCAAAAGCACCAGCCTCCGCCTTGTCAGCGCCGGGATGCGGCCAACCAAACTGCGATCGAGCCCCCTCAGAAAGCTCCTGCCAAGCTGTGCGGCGCGACAAACACAGCGCGGAATCTGTATCTTCTGCCGCGACCAAAACTAGCTTTCCAGCAATCCGAAATTGTTCGCGAGTTTTAGGGAAATACCAGCAAATCTCCCCCCAAGGATAGAAATTAATTTCCTCTATCTTTTCACTGCGAATATCTGTAATAAACTTTAACTGGTTCGTATTTTCCAAAAAACCTCTAAACACCACAGTGCGGTTAGCCGGACGCCCGTTAGCACGAACAGTTGCTAATTGCAAGTACCTAGAAACAGGAAGACTGCGGTTGCGGTGGAGAGTACCAGCAAGATGCGATCGCCAAAGTGCTAAAGACATAATTAATATCCTATTATATTGGTAACTGGTAATCGGTAATCGGTAATCGGTAATCGGTAATCGGTAATCGGTAATCGGTAAGACGGCGGTTGAAACCGCGTCTACACAAACGAAGTCCGCCTCCGCGGACTGAAGACAATAAAGTAATTTTATTTAACCACTCGATCTTCAACCCGCGGAGGCGGGTTTGGTTTGTGTAGACGCGGTTTCAACCGCCCGGTCTTCTTATGAACAATGATCAATGACTCTTCTTTCTCCTATTGGTAATTTTATGTCAAATTTACCCTCAAAACTCAAAACCATTCAAACTCCCCACAGCGGATACCACTGGGACGGCAGTTCCCGGCGCTTTTTTGAAGGCTGGTACTACCGAATAACATTACCGATTCACGGACAATCCTTTGCATTCATGTACTCTATCGAAGATCCCAGAGGTGGCCAACCTTACAGCGGCGGTGCCGCCCAAGTTCTTGGCCCAAAAGATAGCTATTTGTGCCGCACCTTCCCCGATGTAAATAAGTTTTGGGCGCACCGAGAAAGCTTAGGTTTCGGACATTGGGGAAAAACAGATTTACAAATTAAACCCGAATATTTAGAGCCGCAAGTATTCGACAGCCGTGTAGAAGAAGGCTATCAAGCTACTGCTACTTTGAATCAAGGTTATTTACACGATCCCGGAAGCGGCAGTCACTGTTTTTGGGAGTACGAAATTAAGCCTGTTTACGGCTGGGGAAACTCTGATGCACTCCAGAAATCCACGGCGGGAATCCTATCTTTTCTGCCTGTATTTGAACCGGGATGGCAAATTTTAATGGCTCACGGTTTAGCCACGGGCTGGATTGATTGGAATGGCGAACGCTATGAATTTACAGATGCTCCCGCTTACAGCGAAAAAAATTGGGGTGGTGCTTTTCCGCAAAAGTGGTTTTGGATTAATTGCAATTGTTTTCAAGGCGAAAGCGATTTAGCGATAACTGCTGGTGGTGGCAGGCGCGGCGTGCTATGGTGGATGGAATCTGTCGCCATGATTGGCATCCATTATCGAGGGCAATTATACGAATTTGCGCCTTGGAATTCTCAAGTTAGTTGGGATATTGAACCTTGGGGAAGCTGGAAAATGCAGGCTAGAAATAGCCAGTTTGAAGTTGAGTTAATTGGCACTGCAAGTTCTCCGGGTATCTATGTGCGAACTCCTACAGAAAAAGGTATGGCTTTTTGTTGCCGGGATACGACGCACGGCCAATTACGCTTGCAACTGCGAGAGTTGTTGGGGGGAAATGTTGATAAAAATGGCAAGCAGCATTCTAGAATTATCTTGGAGGCTGAAAGTTCTTTGTCTGGTTTGGAAGTTGGGGGCGGGCCTTGGGATGAAGTTTGGCGATCGAATTAATTGATTAGTCAGTTAACGGTTAACTGTTAACCGTTAACCGTTAACCGTTAACTGTAGTCAGAATAATTGGAAATTAAGTCGCGACAATCGATCGAACTTTCCGACATTGCACACACTTTTTAAGTGGACTCTAGCGGAGCCATTGTCAGTCCAGCACGGCTCAATTGCGTATGATAAAGTTCTGCTTGCTCTTGCGGGCCAACCCAGACGGTTGCCTGTCCTTCGTTGTGAATTTGGTTAGCGAATTCCCAAGCTTGATCGCTTGTCATTCCTGGAATATACTTTGTCAAACATTCCACAACGTGCTGAAACGTATTGAAATCGTCGTTGAGAACTATTACCCGATAGTTGGGATAAGGCTTGCGGGTAACTTGACTCGATCGAACGGGTGCTATGGTTGGTGAAGAGGTCATCGCGCGAACAGCCACTGAAACTACAAAATTTGTCAAAGAGTTGCAGATCGCACTATAACACAATTTCAGAATTTTTTAACTATTGCTTGGGAGGGCGATCGGCTTAGCCATCTCTCAATCAGGACTAAAGTCCGAACGCGATCGAACCGGTCTCTCAAGAAGGACTAAAGTCCTCACTACGAACCTATGAAAGTTGGTAGTGAGGACTTCAGTCCTCAGAATTCTATGCTACTCACGCCGCAGCCAAATTTGCTGCTGCAAAATCCCAGTTCGCCAAATTATCCAAGAAATTAGCAATATAGTCGGGACGGCGATTTTGGAAATCCAAATAATAAGCGTGTTCCCACACATCCAAAGTCAGCAACGGAATTTGACCGTGTGCTACCGGGGTGTCGGCGTTAGCAGTTTTGGTAACTTTCAAAGTGCCATTTTCCAAAACCAGCCAAGCCCAGCCGCTGCCGAACTGAGTTGTCGCAGCAGCCTTGAATTCTTCTTTGAACTTGTCAAAGCTGCCGAAGTCCGCATTGATTTTTTCAGCTAAAGCTCCAGTTGGAGCGCCGCCGCCGCCCACTTTGAGCGAATTCCAAAAGAAATTGTGGTTCCAAACTTGACCTGCATTATTGAAAATGCCTGCTTTAGATGGGTCTTTTGCAGATGCCATCACGATTTCTTCCAGGGATTTGCTGGCTAGTTCCGTGCCTTCAATCAGTTTGTTGAGGTTGGTCACGTAAGCAGCGTGGTGCTTGTCGTGGTGAAACGAAAACGTGTTGGCCGACATATGACCTGATTCTAGGGCGTCAGCGGCGAAGGGTAATGGTGCAAGTGTAAATGCCATTGTGTTCAATCCTCTCTTAGTGGCTTTTTGTTTTTGAATTGACTTTCCGGCTTTTGTATGATTTGAGCCTAGAGTCCCTAGCTTGACTTGATCAAGCTATGGTAAACAATTCTTGACAATTCTCATATTCTATAACAGTTGCCAGATTTTGGGGTTTTGACTTTTGCTTTTCCCGTATCAAATTTACTAATAGCATTTTTCGCATACCACAAATCTTGGTCAATGTCAACCCGCCTGTGCGATATATAAAAATTTGTGATGAACGATCGACAGACGGAAGTTTTATAATGGTTATAAATAAATTAAACCTGTTTTTTGTCAAAGATAAGCTCAATTTAAATTAAGCTATAAGTCAAGTCAAACAGATTCCAGGAGCTGTCAATGGAAAATCGTTCAAATAACCAGACGAATAGTCCCCCGCAATGGTTGAATTTGAAACTAATAGTCAGTGCTCTGGAAACAGTTCAAGACTTAATTGTAATTTCTTTGTGTATCGGTTTGTTCTGCTTCATGGTCATTGAATTACGAGAAATGTTTTTCTCGCTGTTGCCTCCTTTGGATTTTCAGCAAGTGACTGCTGACATTCTGTTTTTATTAGTTTTAGTAGAATTGTTTCGGTTGCTAATTATTTACTTACAAGAGCAACGTGTTTCGATCGGCGTGGCTGTGGAAGTTTGTATTGTATCAGTTTTGCGAGAAATTATCGTGCGGGGAGTGCTGGAAACTCCCTGGGTTCAAATATTATCAACAGGTGCATTTTTACTGGTTTTAGCAGTGTTATTGGTAGTCCGAGTTTGGTTGCCACCAACCTTCGAGGGAATTGACCCGGAACGACGTATTACTACCAGAAATAGAAATCTCTCTGACAATGAATCTGCTTCTGAACCGGTTGCAGTTAATAGCAAGTTTAATTCTCATTGAGAACTTATAGCCGAGTCTCAAAAAGATGAGGTACTATCCGGCATAGGGCATAGGGCATAGGGCATAGGGCATAGGGCATAGGGCATAGGGCATAGGGCATAGGGC
>JAJAYT010000477.1 GCA_026786085.1 Microcoleus sp. CAN_BIN18
ACACGATTCTGTTTCATGCTCGTTTAGTCGATCGTCAAGTGGTAATTGAAGAGGATAACTTCGAGGAAGGTCTAAGCCAATCGCTGATTGAGGCTGGTATAAAAGCAGAGCATATCGTGACTAGCTCTTTTCCTGAGAATCGCGATCGACAAAGAACGCATCAAACAGTGTAAAGCCCCTCGATGCAGAGACTAGCCCTAACCAGCTAAAGCAGGAATCTTCAGAGGGACGAGAGCTTTATGTAGCACACTAGGCTTTGCACTTAAATATACCTCGCGACAATTACTCTCGTTATATCCGACTACAACCGCACCTACAGTTGTGCCAATTTCAGGATACATTTCTTCACTCATCCCTGCCTCGTCTAAAAAGTCAGGGATTTTAATTAACCCCTTGACAAAAGATTCATCCATGTTTACAAAAACTCCGAAGGGCGCATGAAACTCAACTTTACCCTGCACAAACTGACCTAGCTTGTACTTAGATTTAGTTTGCTCCCAACTTTTAAGATCCATACTGTTCACCGTGGTTTGAGGACTCGTGGAAATTGGTTGAGGATGGGAAACAAGCTCTGAGGAACGACCACCTCAATCCGTTCGCAATCGTCATTTTCATCATAGCGATATTCAAGCGGTTTGAAATCTCGGTCGTAGGTTGCCCGATCGATCGACACCTCAAGAATGCCATCGTTGTAGCTCTGGTTGAACTCCTCGGCAATGCTTCTGTCATTGGGCCCAGCAAAATAGCAACTCCCATCAAGGTATGGAGGATTGTAGGGAAAATCGATGGACTGAAACCCCTCCTCCATTAACTTTTGACCTTTACCTTTTTGAGGAGCTTTGTAAATTGTGACGGTTTGAGTGGATGGTGATTGACCAGACTGCATGAGTTGATATCTTGGCTGAGACAAACAGCAGTATCATAAGCTACCGTCATCCTATCCATTATCGCTGCAAGCAGGCAAATTAGGTATAGTCCCGATCGTGCGAATGCCGTTAAACCAGCCTGGTTTTGCACATCTAGGGATGGTTTCCTGCGCGATCGCACAGATTTGGCGATCCGAGGTGGTTTCAGCCTTGGCTGTGCCTGTGTTTTTCTAAGATATGGGAAAAGGGCGATCGATCCCAAGAAGTTGCGGGCGATAATGCTCCGCATCGCTAGCGCGATCGTGTTTCACATCTGGGAAAATAAAAATGTAACGTTCCGGTTGAGTGGCTACAAATAACTTTTGCATCACCACCAATATCTTTCGGTAGTCCGCTCCAACCGGGTTGTTAGACAGACCAGGGCGATCGCCAGTTGACGCTGTTATTGTCCGCGTCCTGGTTTGCAATCTACAAAACCTAATGCCTCTGTGTCCAGGAAACTAGCGATCGCCATTTCAATGACTGCTTCGATCGGGTATTCAATTTCAGCAGCACGAGCAATTAGGGCAGCACGAATTCGTTCAGGAAAACGTCCTAAAATAACTTCGGCATCAGCGAGGGAAAGTTGCTCTTCGAGTTTGACTTGCATGGTTTACATCTCAGTTGGAATTTGGACGTTGTAAGGGGGTTCAGTAGCTCTTAGAATGATGGCTTCTAGCTCCAATAGTAACGCAGGGTTCTCAAGCGTGAGAAATTGTCTGTACTGCAATCCGTATGTCTTCATCGCTATATTTATCGAGCCACGCCCACAAAAAAGCTTTGTGCCCACCACTGAAGCGACCTCGTAAACTCTTGGTTTTACCGATGTAGAGCAATCCATCAGTTCTGTGTCTGATTGCATAAATGCCAGGACGTGCAGGAATGCTCTCAAACCTACGGGTCAATGGTTGACATTGCTCAAAAGGAATGAAAGCGATCGCGTCTAGAATTCTTCGCGCTTGGATTTGTAGGTCAGAATCATTCGTTGGCATGAAGGCAAGAAGGCTAATTGCACAGAAATCATAATCCCACAAATTCTGTTACAACCATCATCAACTAGGGATGGTTCCCTGCGCGATCGCACAGATTTGGCGATCCCGAGCTAATTTGAGCCTTGTTTGCCAAAGCTAAAATTGGTTGAGCGGCAAGGGCGAGGGTTCTCAGACAGCGCTAATCAGCTATAATCGTACAAGTGAACTTATTTCACCATTATTGTTGAATATTCATACAGGTGAAATCTTTAACCTTCAAGCAATTTACCCGATTTTAAACGGATTGGGAATGATAGGCTTGTTAGTGACTGGTTTAAGTATGTCGGGTGTGTTTGGCAGGAAATAACAGCCCACCTCCAACGATTAAAACCACAGAGGTAAGGAACTTTGGTCGGTTATATTGTTGGACTGGCTAGAATCAGGAACGCTCTCACGTTTGAGAGTCGTGATAAAATATGTAGGTAACGCAGAAATCTCACAAAGCTGAAGGGTAAAAATCCCATGAAACCAACTATTAATAATATCGAAAAAACAGTCTCAGAAAAATTGCGACTTCTGTCGAGAGAAAAACAAGAAGAAGTGCTCGATTTTGTGCAATTCCTCTTGTACAAAGCACAACCGACAAAGCAGTTTAGCATAGATTCAAAATCTAGCACTTCGCCAACAGAAACACTGCTGCCTATCAGGCGCTGGCTACTCAAATTACTACAGACAAAGCCGTTGAGCGTAAGTTCAGAATCTAGCACTTCGCCAACAGAAATACCGCCTCTCAAGCGCTCGCTACTAGACGGCGAAGACTATTTAATTGACCCAGCTATTACTCGTAGCCATGATGCTTTTTTGAAAGGTTACGCACCCGAAGACGAAGGACTTTATGACGACTATTGATCCTGGTGATTTTTGGGTAGCAAATATTCCCTTTACAAGCGGCGCAGGCTCTAAAAAACGCCCCATACTTTTACTGTGGTTGGATGGAGAGGATATTGTAGTAGCAGTCGTCACCTCTGCAAAACCCCGCAGCCAAACTGATGTATTTCTTAATGATTGGTCTATCAGCGGTTTGCGCGTTGCTTCAACAGTACGTTTGTCTAGATTAGATTGTTTGGAAAAGTCTTTGTTGCTGCCAGGGAAAAAAATCGGGCAAATTTCTCAACCGGATGCAGCAGAAGTGAAACGAGTCTGGGATTTGTACGTTAAGCCTCAATTCTAATGATAGTTCGATCGCCCTTCAACTCCCCCAGCCCATACTCAACCACAATACTTAATAAAAACTTTACAAAACTTACCCGATCGCCCAACACAGGTTAGAGTTATCTTATAAAATCCAGCAATCCTGCTACAGTAAACATTCCCGTCACTTATCGAGTGGTTCGATGACTCACACCCAAAGCACCAAAACTACCGCCACAACTGCAATTTACTCCTTGACAATTGCTCCAGCCTGTGTATTGCGAGGGCGATCGGCCCTCGCACAAGCCGGAGATGCGATCGCCCGTTTCGGAAAGCTGCCCCTAATCGTCGGCGGTAGCAACTCCCTCGCCGCCGCCCAACCCTACCTGCAACCAATCCTAGAACAGCAGCAGCTACAATCCGCCCACACAGCCTACGGCAAAGATTGCAGCGAAACCAGCCTCGAAACCCTCCGCGAAGCCGTCCAAACCCATCAAGCCGACTTCATCATCGGTATCGGTGGCGGCAAAGCCTTGGATGCAGCCAAACTCGTCGCCCATCAGTCCAAAATTCCCATTGTCACAATCCCCACATCAGCAGCCACCTGCGCCGCTTGGACAGCCCTTTCTAACATTTATTCAGAACAAGGTGCATTCCAATACGATGTCACATTAGCCAGATGTCCCGACTTATTAATCCTCGACTACGGCTTAATTCAAACCGCACCGCAGCGGACATTAGTAGCAGGAATTGGAGATGCGATCGCCAAATGGTACGAAGCATCAGTCAGCAGCGGACACTCCGAACAAACCATGATAATTGCCGCCGTCCAACAAGCTAGAATCCTGCGCGATATTTTATTCCAAAAATCAGCCGCCGCCCTCAAAGAACCCGGTAGCGAAACCTGGCAAGAAGTCACAGATGCTGTCGTATTGCTAGCAGGAGTAATTGGCGGCATCGGCGGAGCTCAATGTCGCACCGTCGCCGCCCACGCCGTCCACAACGGCCTAACTCATCTATTAGCAAGTCATGGTACATTGCACGGCGAAAAAGTCGCCTACGGCATTTTAGTGCAACTGCGCTTAGAAGAAATGCTGCAAAATAATCAACTCGCCGCCACCGCGAGACAGCAACTACTAAAATTCTACGCCGAGATTGGATTGCCTCAAACTTTAGACAACTTAGGACTCGGAGACGTTAGCCTCACACAATTACAGCGCGCCGCCAAAATAGCTTGCAATCCCAATTCCGACATCCACAGACTGCCATTTAAAGTCGTTCCCGAACAATTAATGGCAGCGATGGTTTCTACTACCGCACCTGTGGGAGAATTGAAAATCAAGCATTAAAACAGTTTGTAGTAAGGACTTTAGTCCTGAAAAGGCTGTGTTAGAAAGGACTGAAGTCCTTACTACGAACCCGGAAAATTTCGATGGTTTCTACAGCACTACTTGTGAGACAATTAAAAATTAAGAATTAAAACAGTTTGTAGTAAGGACTTTAGTCCTGAAAAGGCTGTGTTAGAAAGGACTGAAGTCCTTACTACGAACCCGGAAAATTTCGATGGTTTCTACAGCACTACTTGTGAGACAAT
>JAJAYT010000478.1 GCA_026786085.1 Microcoleus sp. CAN_BIN18
CATCAACGGGCCGAGGAGGAACGCCAACGAGCCGAGGAGGAACGCCAACGAGCCGAGGAGGAACGCCAACGGGCCGAGGAGGAACGCCAACGAGCCGAGGAGGAACGCCAACGAGCCGAGGAGGAACGCCAACGAGCCGATCGCCTAATGGCATACTTGATCAGTCAGGGTATCGATCCTGATGCCATTTGAAGGTCGATTTTTGATTTTTGATTTTTGATTTTTGATTGAGAATTAAGGAGCGCCATGAGTGCAACAACATTAGCAGAGAAATTAGATCAACCGTTGCTATTTCCAGGGTTAAGCTGGGAACAATTCAAAACTTTAGAACCGATGCTGGATATTCCAGGAGTTCGGCTGTCATTTTTAGATGGGATACTGGAGATTCAGAAAATGCCTGGAAGAAAACACGAAACAGCCAAGGGACGTATCGGTGCGTTGGTAGAAACTTACATGATGGCGGCAGGAATCGATTTCACCCCTACGGAGTCTCTGACTTTAGAAAATGAATCGCGATTGGTAAAGTGTGAAGCAGATAAGTCTTACGAATTGGGGGTTGACAGAGAACGTCCAGATTTAGCTATTGAAGTAGTCGTTACTAGCGGCGGAATTGATAAGCTGGAGGCCTACAAACGCCTGCAAATCCCTGAAGTCTGGTTTTGGGAAAACAGCCGACTGTCTCTGTATGCTCTGGGACAGGAAGGATACGAACAGATTGCGAGTTCCCAATTGCTCCCAGAACTCGATATTGCTTTACTCGTCAGGTGTGTTAATATGTCTAGTCATGTTGAGGCAATTAAGGAATTCAAAAGGGCGATCGATCGGGATTTGTAGTCAAAAATAGATAATACATATCCCGGACTTCTTAAAGAAGTCGGGTATCTAGCAACGATTCAACGTTGTTGATGAAGTACACCCCGATCGCTCCCCGTAGGCAGTTACCCTGGGCCGTGTCCCTATAAGAGCTGGAACTCCTAAACTTCAGTGTATTCTTTGCCTTTTTGAGACTCTAACCAACGTTGATAAGCTTCCTTATCACCTCTAAAGGAATCCACAGAAACTTGACGTTCTGGCATGGGTTTGAGGGGAGCATCAATAGGGGAATATTGGCAATAGCAGATTACTACCATATCAAATTCACCGATCGGAATATCGGGAGTATAAGTCTCAACCCGCGCAACTTCCCAATCACTTGTCCGGTAATGAGTATTGTAAGCGTGTCTGTCTGGATCGTGATCTGCTTCTACACGAACAAACTCTGGGGGACGATAGCCAACTTCAGGAATTGGGCCATCAGAAGAGTCAAAGTGTTCTGCCAAAATCTTTGTTAAGGATTGGGTGTGTTGAAACTTGCGTTTTTCCCAACCAGGTTGGCGCTTGTCTGCTCTAAAGACAATCCATTTATGCATCTTCATCCTCCTTGATTTCTAGTTCTTTGTACCAGTCTGGAAACTCGGTTTTGCCTTGAAAAACACAATCAACTTTTAAAATAGGGCCGTCAATTTTCTCAATCTCAATCAGCTTCCAACCATACTTTTCTTCCATCTCTTCACAACAATCTGGATCTGCTGCTGCGTGTCGAGATTTGTCTTCATCTGGATCGTAGCGCAACCATTGTGGATTTTTTGGCATAATTGTATTGTTCCCTGTGTTGGGTTGACAACATTGGAGAAGTCGTCTGGACGAAGTATTTGCGGTACTGCGTCCGGGCGCGTCTTTGTAAAATTAGAGGATATTTGTTACAAGCTCGGCCCGCTGCCGAATCAGACAATTGGTTAAATTTGCTTGACAAATATCAGTTTATGTGGTCTAGAGTTGTCTGGGAAAATTTTAAATGCTAAGGGCGATCGTTTTGCGATCGAACTTGGGCAATCTAGAGATAGGTGCTTCGTGAGTGCCTGGAAAACAGCGACGCTAAGGGTTGGCAATGGAAAGTACACAGAAGAAATACATTGAAGATAAGGTGCGGCGGAGCGATCGAACTAAACAGATTTTTGCGTTAGTATCGATGGTTGGGTTTGCTGGTTCGGCAATTTTTGGTATTGTGAGTCTGTTCGGCAGCGGTTTGAGCAGCCAGCACCAACAAAAACCTGTCGCTGCTGCTGTTTCTCAGGAATCTCTGCTGGCGGCGCAGGAACGGGGATATGAGACGGTTTTGCAACGGGAACCGCAGAATCAGACGGCTCTGGAGGGGTTGGCAAATGTGCGGTTGGGGATGAATAATAAGCTGGGGGCGATCGAGCCTTTGGAGAAGTTGGTGAAGCTAAATCCCGATCGGGCTGACTATAAGGTATTGTTGGGGCAGGCGAAGGGGAAAAAGTAGGGAAAGGGCTATAAATTCAGGTGATTTCAAAGGTTAATATATGAGCCAAAATTTAGACGCTATGCCTATGAAATGCAAAATTTGTGAATCAGATAGCCGTCATTTTGCTAGCGCCAAGGTTCTAGGTAAATACGATATAGATTATTTTCAGTGTTCTAATTGTGGATTTGTTCAAACCGAGGAACCTTACTGGCTTGACGAAGCTTATTCTCAGCCAATAGCAAGTAGTGATGTTGGCTTAGCTTATAGAAATTTTTCATTTTCCCATTTTACAAAAAATCTCCTTTTTAACTTCTTTAATCATCAAGAAAAATTTCTAGATTATGGAGGTGGCTACGGTTTATTTGTCAGGCTAATGAGAGATGGGGGATTTGATTTTTACTGGCTTGACAAGTTTTGTCAAAATCTTTTTGCTCAAGGCTTTGAGATTGATGCAACAGAAAACAACCAATTTGAATTAGTGACTGCTTTTGAAGTGTTTGAGCATCTAGTTCACCCAATTCGCGAGTTGGAAGACATATTAAAATTTTCCAGAAATATTTTATTTAGTACAGAATTGCTGCCAGAAAGCAATCCTAAACCCGATGAGTGGTGGTACTACGTGCTACACGAAGGTCAACACATTGCTATTTACACACCTAAATCTCTGGCTATCATTGCCGCTAAGTTCAATCTCAACCTCTATTCTAATGGTTCGTCTCTACATTTGCTGACTGAAAAAGAGCTGCCGGACAATGTATTTGAACAATTGGCAAAAGGAGAATTAGCAGCGGTTAATAAAGAGTCGCTTTTACAGAATGATTACTTAAAAGCTGTTCAAAAATTCACTACTATCCAGCATTCAGAAAATATAAATCCTCGTCAAATCGAGAATGATAGCGACGAGCAAAACCAGGTTAATATAATTGTTGACGGTGTATTCTTCCAATTGTACAGAACAGGTATCGCCCGCGTTTGGCAGTCACTCCTAGAAGAGTGGGGAAAAACAGGTTTTGGTAAGCATATAATTGTGTTAGATAGAGCTGGAACATCTCCCAAAATTGCAGGTATTAGATACCTTAATATTCCTCCTTACGACTACGGAACAAGGGAAACGGATAGGGAAATGCTACAGCAAGTCTGCGATCAAGAAAATGCCGATCTATTTATCTCCACTTACTACACGACACCCCTATCAACTCCTTCTGTATTCATGGCTTATGACATGATTCCAGAAGTATTACGGGCAAATTTGGATGAGCCGATGTGGAGGGAAAAGCATCATGCTATCCGTCATGCTTCTGGATATATTTCAATTTCAGAAAATACAGCGCGGGACTTGACAAGATTTTTCCCAGAAATTGCCCTAGAGTCTGTAACGGTAGCTCATTGTGGAGCGGACAATCTTTTCACGCCAGCGAGTCAAGAAGAAATTAATAGTTTTAAAACAAAGTACGGCATCTCAAAACCCTATTTTATTTCAGTCGGCGGCGGGTCAGATTATAAAAATACTATCTTATTTTTTCAGGCTTTTGGGAAACTTGCCAGTAAACAAGGATTTGAGATTGTTTGTACAGGGACTGGAATTTTATTAGAAGGAGATTTGAGAAATTATACATTGGGAAGTGTTGTACATAAACTACACCTCAGTGATCAGGAATTGAGATTAGCCTATGCAGGTGCTGTAGCTCTGATTTATCCGTCAAAGTATGAAGGTTTTGGGATGCCTGTATTAGAGGCTATGTCCTGCGGTTGTCCGGTCATCACTTGTCCCAATGCGTCGATTCCTGAAGTGGCAGGGGAAGCAGTTTTATATGTGAATGATGAGGATGTTGAGGGTTTAGCCGATGCACTGTGCGAGGTACAAAAGCCGAAAATTCGCAATTCATTGATTGCGGCTGGTTTGCAACGGGCGCAAAACTTTTCTTGGTTAAAAATGTCGCAAACTATGAGCGCTGCATTGATTAATGCAACTCTCTTACCTTTCAATCTGAGAGATATTAATTTGATCGTTTTTCCAGATTGGTCGCAAGCAGAAGAGTCTTTGGGTTTAGAATTAGAGGGAGTTGTTAGGGCGATCGCAACTCACGCAGACAAAAGTAACATAACTCTTTTGGTAGACACGAGCAATATTTCTGATGAAGATGCTAATCTCGCTTTATCTAGCGTGGTGATGAACCTTTTAATGGAAGAAGATTTAGATGTTTCCGATGGGCTGGAAATTTCCCTGATTGGACAGTTGCGTCAAATTCAGTGGTCAGCTTTGATACCTCGACTCCACAGTCGGATTGTCTTGGAGAATGAGAACACGGAGGCGATCGCACAAGCAAAAGCAGAGAACATAGCCTTATTTGAATTAGACAGCTTAAAAATATAAAATTCAATCCTCTGTTTCTGGTGACATCGCATTTAATTCCAGTTCAACTACTCAAATGTATTTGTGCAACATATTGTTGCACAAATTATTTATCAGAGTATGCTTTGTTGACACTCCCACTCCTGAAGGGGATGGAATTCTGAGCGAGATTTCGATCTAAATATCCCTATTGCTAGGGTTCCTGGGCGCAATCCTTATAGCCTTACATTTCTTCACTTTCAATCCAGCTTCTAAGAATCCCGACTATTTTCCCTACGTTACCTAAAAAGTATTCATTTAAATCAATGGTTATAGTTTGATCTTCTAGTTGCATAAATTTCCAGAGGCTACCAGTTGTGACGACTCCATAAACTTTTTGAACTTCATTTCCTTTTTGATGGTTAAATAACTGAGCAGCAATCATTTCTGCCATACATTGACCTAAGCCTGTTTCTATATTGTCATTTTTTGCTTCTACTATAGCAATAACTGGTGCTTCTATAATTAGCTGCTCTGGCGATTTGCTAATCATAAAATCGCAAAATCCGTTTAAACCTTTTTGGGAATCTACAGTAAAGTCTTTGCCAGAAAATAGACCAATTTGATTGGAGAATTGTTTTCTTAGCTCAATTAGTATTGGCATGACAATCAGTTCAGAACGAGATTTTTCCGAGTTAATTGCTAAAGCTAGTGGAATATTATAATCTAGGGTTTCGGATAAAAAATTGCTGTAGCTAGCTTCGGGAATATTTCCAAATATTCCGACTTGTTCGGATAGCCGTATTCCAAACGATGACTTGATTTGTTCGATAGTAAATTGGCTATAAGGCATTTAGGCAATTTCCTAAAAATCTTGACTTATAAAGTATAACATACGCAAGATTGGCTTATAGCAATTCCGAAATCTTGAATTCATACCTGTATTCAGCAACAGGGAAAATTAGATAGACATCTCCCATAATTCTTGTGGAACAGGCATCTTGCCTGTTCTTGACAGGCTTTTTGAGAGATGCTCAATCATAACTGACGCGCCCACTCCACAGCATCAGTAATATCCTGTTCATTCACATTTAACGCTCCTAACTTAGCCCGTACAGAATCAGCCCCTTGAATTTTTACTGGAGTCAGAATAATTTGTCCACCTTCTACCTTAACCTCAAAATATTCAGCCGCCCCGATAGTTTGAGTTATACTTTTAGGTAGAATAAGCTGGTTTTCAGCCGTTAATTTGGCAAGCATAGCAAACTTTCCTATTTAGTTGTTTAAGCTTTGCTTAGTTTAACATATCCTAGAAATAATAGAAATAAGTCCCGTTAACCTATCATATAGCACGTCTAAATCATTAATACAGATTTGTAGGGTAGTGCCCCGTGCCTACCTTAATCGATACGGGGGTGATCGCGGGGGAGTGCCCCTACGTTGTACTTAATGGTTTGATTGGTCAATATATATCTGCCACATTTGCTCGTAAGCTTTCTCCATCTCGCGGGTAAATTGCTTGCCATTCCACAGCGGAGCCGTTTGTCGTGACTGTCGCAATTTCCAAGATATTTGCTGCCGCAGAGTCGCGTCTTTCCCCAAGCGAATTCCCCATTCTACATACTCTTCATCAGTCCAAGCAATCCCTTCGGAAATACCTGCATTCATCATCATCGTGTAGCTGTTGCGACTAGAAAACTGTTGCCCTACTCGTGTCACCAAAGGAATGCACATCCAGAGAGTTTCTAAAGTAGTAGTCGCTCCGTTGTATGGATAAGTATCGAGTACAACATCAGCAATCCCTAAATTCGCTCGGTGAACTGACTCTGAAGCAGCATGAGGTAAAAATCGCAGGCGATCCGCACTCACCCCCTCTGCTTCCGCAATGTGAATAAAAAAGTTTTTTAGGGATTCTTGCTCAGCAAACCATTTAGTTACAAAGTAGCTATTGGGGACTGCCTTAATAAGTTGCATTTGCAGCCGAGCTGTGTTGGGATTGTACTTGTATCCCATCTGACTGCAATAGTATATAACGGCATCGCTAGGAATATCCAGCGAATCCCGTCGCACCGTCGGCACTCCCACTTCAAAACCATCTACTGCTAGATAAGTGGCAGGCAATCGCCATATTTTTTCCGCGTAGTAATCCTGCGCTGATTCCGGTAAAACGTAATTATCTGCAATAAAGTAATCAACATTTGGTACGCCAGAAGCATCCCACCCCAGCCAACTAACTTGTACAGGAGCAGGCTTAATTGCCATTACCTCACAGTTACTATTCATCGTAATGCTATCGAGGTCAATCAATATATCTATTTCGTCTTCATAAATTTTTTCAGCAGCTTCAACACCAGAAGTACCTAGTTTATAAGCTTTGTCAGCTTTGCCAATATACCATTGCTGAATGGGATCGTTTGTTAGTTTTGATCCTATTAAATAAGCACATATTTCAAAGCGATCGCGGTCGTGATGTTCAAACAGCCACCGCGCCAGCCATCCTACAGAATGGCTACGTAAGCAGTAAGATAAATAACCAACTTTATAACGTCTTTTTTGATTGCCTCCGTGAAGCAGGGGCAACGAGCGCTGGCGGCACTTCTCCACTACGGGCTTAGCATAGTTTTCAACATTCTGTTGAAAAAGATTACCAATTTTGATGCGAATTATCCCAGCTTCTTGAGGTCTATCTTCAAAGTAAGGAAAGAAAAATAACGAACTCATCAAGCGAAGCGCAGCAGCCGAATCCAGATTAGTCGGACATTCCTCAATGACGGCCCCCATCATTAATTTTTGTGCCTCAAACGCTGACAAAGCATCTTCCCAATGACCGCCAGCCAGCATCAGCCCGCGTAGCAGCAAGTGATTAGCAAAAATTTTATCTACCAACCGTTCCATCACAGAATAGCAAAGCTTAGCAGTTTCTATCCCCTTAGAAAAATTCCCTATATCTTGGTAAAAACCAGCCAGAGCACGCAACACTTCTTGATGCTTAGCTTCTAACTGCAAGGCGAGTTCCACATAGCGGGTCGCTAAGTGAAATTGCTTTCCTGAGTAGGCTATGTCATAAGCAAAGTAAAGTAAATTTTCAATAACAGGTAGAGGTTCTTTAACATATTTTAAGCAAGCTTCTGTCAATTCAAATGATGAAGGGTGGAATGGAGCAACATCTAAAACGCTCTTCCATACTGGCAGCAGCAGGTCTGAGTCCACTGGTATAAGAGGCTCTGACTTCAGAAGCTGGATAATCGAGTCCAAAGCGTCTGATTCTTCGCCTCTATAAATTGTCCGCAGGATCGAAAGTCCGACTGAATGCAGCAGGTTGTTAATATCCCCAGGATTGATTTCTCGGATGTGCTGCCGAATTGCCCAAGCTACTTCATAATTTTTCAAATCCAACCGTTGTCGCTCAGCCTCAGCTTCGAGTACATCCAACAGTTCTGCTGTCCAGAGTTCAATTTCTTCAGATTCACCCTCAGCCATTGCCAGCAGCCAAGTTGTTTGAGCTTCTGCTTCTTGTTCTTGCAACAGCAAAATCAATCCTAAGTGCCAGTAGTAAGACTTAACGCTTGGTTGCTCTGCAATTGCCTGTTCGTATAGGATTGCTGCCTGAGCGTAATTTTCTTTAAGCAGAAGTTGCGAGGCTTTTTGCTGCCAATCCGGCGCAAGTGCTAATAAATTGTCAGAAATCATAAACTCAGCCAATAAAATTAGTTCCCTATCTACAGTAAAGCGGGCAGCATAGATAACGCTAACCCGCTCTTTCGTACTTTTTCACAAGCGATGCTTGTGTACTAAGCTGTTACTTAGTAACGATCGTCATACCGGCGGGACAAAGAGTATTGCTACCAGAAAGAGCAATAGTTCCAGGAGCTCCAACACTCGTCGTTTCACAAAGGATTGTTTGTGTGCCTGAAGCCCCTGAAGCATCGGGCAGTGTCACTGCTACAGCTCCTCCATATCCCTTCAGCGTAGTGGCACTAATAGGAGATGCCGATGAAGTTGATCCGCCGTTTGCGGCCGTACCAGCATCGCTAACTAGGTACGTATAGTTAGTGGTCTGCGTTTTGAGACCAAGACCCAGTGCAGCAACATCTGTGGTAAACTTAGTATTTTCTAAAAAGTAAGCTTGCACACCCTTGTTGATTGAAGAAATGTACTGCTTAGCTTCTGTCTGCTTGGCTTTGTTAGCTTGGCTGAGGAATGAGGGCAAAGCGATCGCAGACAAAATACCGATGATAATGATAACAACCAGCAGTTCAATCAGGGTGAAACCTTGATCCTGTCTTCTTTTGTTGATGTGTTGCAGGAACTTGGCTTTAAATTCAGTCTTCATAATTTGTTTCTCCTTGAGGGGTGGAACGCTCGATTTCTAACTCTTATCTGTAACTTACCCACTTACCGGCGCTTTAATATCACCCCAAACTTTTTTTTTTTTCAACTCCTGGCTCTAATGCTCCAGAAGCACATACAGAAAGAGTTCCAGCCTAATTAACAGTTCCTTGACTTCCTCAAAGGCTGTCTGCGAGCAGACAGGCTCTAGCTTAACAG
>JAJAYT010000479.1 GCA_026786085.1 Microcoleus sp. CAN_BIN18
GTATTTACAGGCTTTTATGTGTGAAAAAATCAGCTATATTCACTGGTTTAAGGAAATCGTATTTAATTGCTAAAATCAGCAGTTGATAGGATTCGTGTATCTATTTTTAGAATCCTCTTAATAAGCATTCAACACTTCTGGTAGATGACATTTCCACAAATTTGTCGGTGCTATCCCAGGCATTAAAAACAGCAGGCTACAAAGTGCGAGTGGCGGTAGACGGGGAATCGGCGATTGCGATGCTGGAAAAATCTGCCCTCGATCCCACAAAAAACCCTTTCCCAGAACTAATATTGCTAGACGTGCAAATGCCGGGAATCGACGGTTTTGAAACCTGTCGCCAGCTTAAAGCCAACCCCGCGACAAAGACAATTCCAGTCATTTTTATGACCGCCTTGGCAGATGCTGAAAGCAAGATGAAAGGCTTGTCATTAGGTGCAGTGGATTACATCACTAAACCCTTTGAACAAGACGAAGTAATTGCTAGAGTTAACATTCACTGGCGGCTCAAACAGTTAACGGACAATCTGGAACAGCAAGTTACAGAACGCACCTGCGCTTTGCAACAAGCCCAAGTCCAGGTAGTGCAGCAAGAAAAACTATCCGCCCTGGGGCAACTTGTTGCCGGAGTCGCCCACGAAATCAATAATCCGCTGAGTTTTATGGTGAGTAACATTGCGCCTGCAAAGGAATATTTGGCTGACATTACAGAAGTTCTTCGACTCTATCAAAAATACTATCCCGAACCTCCATCAGATATCGCTAGCAAGATTGAAGACATAGATTTGGAGTTTGTGATCGAGGATTTTTCTCACCTCTTGGATTCAATGAAAGTAGGCACTGAACGTATTAAAGATATTTCGCTATCGCTGCGGAACTTTGCTCGTTCTGATGGAGATACTGCGAGTGCGATCGATCTGCACGAGACTTTAGACAGTACGCTGCTGTTATTAAGACACCGACTGAAGGATCAAGGCGATCGCCCGGTGATTGAAATTATCAAAAAGTACGGTGATTTGCCCGCGATTAAGTGTTATCCGGGCCCGATGAGCCAAGTATTTATGAATTTGTTGGCAAATGCGATCGACGCTGTGGATGAGGCTTGGGAAAAAGACCTACGTTGTCTGAATATTACCATTACCACGGAAGTTTTGCGCGAAAGTGCGATCGTCCGAATTGCTGATAACGGGTTGGGAATGACGGAGGAGATTCAACAACGTTTGTTTGAACCTCTGTTTACGACAAAAGCGGTTGGTAAAGGCACGGGGCTGGGATTGTCGATTGCTAAGCAGATTGTGACTGATAAGCACTGCGGTGAATTGTTCTGCAAGTCGATGGCGGGGAAAGGAACTGAATTTGCGATCGAACTTCCTATTTAATTTTAATATTATTTAAGGTGATATCGGAATTATAGCCGAGTGCGGTTCACTTAAGACAGATCCCCCCTAACCCCCCTTAAGAAGGGGGGGACAAGAAAGTTCTCAAAGTCCCCCTTCTTAAGGGGGATTTAGGGGGATCTCCGGGGCATTAATAGTGTTAAGTGAACTGTATTGAATTATAGCCGATCGCGATCGCGATCGATCGCAACCGTGGACGATCGTACTCGACAACGCAATCAATAGCCAATTTGCAAAGTCACAGAAGCATCTACCTGCTGTTCCCCTCCCACCACGGGCGTTGTAGCATCAGCAGGGCTGCGAGCCTCCAGAGCAAACTGCCGGTACATAGGAGGCGGCGCGATCGCACCGTTGACTTGAATTCCGAGAATTTCTCCCCGCTTGAGGTTGAGCGCGCTCAAGACTGCATCTGCTTGCGATTGAGCATCTTGAGTGGCTTTTTTGAGTGCTTGTTTTTGAGCTTGTTCGATCGCACTTTGGGCGGCTACAAAGCTCACACCTTGAATTCGGGTTGCTCCGGCTGTCACCGCATCGTCGAGCAAAGTGCCGGCAGATTGAGTATTGATGCGAAAACTGACGGTATTTGTAGCAGTATACCCTGTTAAGCGCTGTTTGTTGTTTTCGTAGCTGTAATTCGGGCTGAGAGTGATGCCCGTAGTTTCGAGTTTTTCTACTTGGCGCGATCGCAACAACTCTACCACAGCGGACGATCGTCTCGCCGCTTCTTGCTGCACCTCGGCCGCAGTTTTCCCCACCACTTCAACACCCAATCGCACTTGCGTTTGAGTTGTCGGAATCGCTTCAATACCCCGCCCAGTCACAGTCAGCGTTCTGATCCGCTGTTCTTGAGCTACCGCCGGATCTAATCTCACAAAACTCACGAGAGTTAACGTTAAACATAACGCCGTTAGCAGACTACGGAAATTGATTATAGTACCGCGTTGCAAATTTGAATTCATAAACTCGATTCTCCTCACGTACAACAGATGCTATACTTTACCTTCGCACGGGAATTGCTAAATATTCATCCTGTTACGTTTTTAGCAACTACAAAAAATATTAGTCATGTGTCATTAGTTTTTATATGCAATCCTTAAAAAAACTTGCGCGCCAACTCAAAAAAGAAACTTACGCTGTTTATTTAGCCAGTATAGACCAGAGAGTACCTTGGTATGCGAGAATTTTAGCGGGTGTTACGGTTGCGTATGCTTTTAGCCCGATCGACCTAATTCCAGATTTCATCCCAATTCTCGGTTACTTAGACGATTTAATAATTGTACCATTAGGAATTTGGCTGGTAATCAAGATGATTCCGCCACAAGTTTTAGTCGAGTGTCGGGAAAAAGCAGCCGCTGAAATAGAGCGAGGAAAACCGATAAATCGGACAGCGGCTGCTGTAATTATTGCCATCTGGATTGGATTGGGAATATTAGCTGTAATTTGGATAAAACAAATATTTAAACGTTAAAACTCAAACTGTATTAGGTTCGTAGTGAGGACTTCAGTCCTCTAATTAGGTTCGTAGTGAGGACTTCAGTCCTCTCTCCCGTTTTTAATAAAATCAGGACTAAAGTCCCGACTACAAACAAAAATAATTGCAGATAATTAACTTAAACTGATATTATATTGTAGGGCGATCGCGCCTGACATAAAAAAACTCCCCGTATCCGATACCAAGTATTATTTATCCCTTAAAAAAATCCAACAACTAACATTCCAACTATGACTCAAACTACCGATCATCTCAGCCACCTCAACCCATCCCAGCGCCAAGCAGTCGTCCATTACAACGGGCCGCTGTTAGTAGTAGCGGGGGCTGGTTCTGGTAAAACCAGAGCTCTAACTTACCGCGTAGCTAACTTAGTTCGCACCAACCGAGTTGATCCAGAAAATATTTTGGCGGTGACTTTTACGAATAAAGCCGCTAGGGAGATGAAAGAAAGAATTGAGAAATTGCTGGCGACTCAGCAAGCTGAAGCGGAATATGGCAAGCCTTTGGCAGATTTAGCGCCGGAAATACAGACGAAATTGCGATCGCAAATTTACCAGAGAATTACCAAACAGATTTGGATGGGGACGTTTCACTCTCTGTGTGGCCGGATTCTCCGCTACGACATTGAGAAATATCAAGACGAAAACGGCCGCCAGTGGAAGAAGAATTTTTCGATTTTTGACGAGTCAGATGCTCAAACTCTTGTTAAACAAATTGTTACCAAAACTCTCAACCTTGACGATAAGAAATTTGACCCGCGAAAAGTCCGCTATGTCATCAGTAACGCTAAAAATAAAGGTTGGTCGCCTCAAGAATTCCTAGCCGCCGAACCGGATTATAGAGGGCGCGTAATTGCGGATGTTTACAGTCGCTACCAAGATGCTTTAGCAGCCAACAACGGCTTAGATTTTGACGATTTAATTCTAGTTCCGGTTAAACTCTTATCCCAAAACGAGCAAGTTTTAAATTATTGGCATAAAAAGTTTTGCCATATCTTAGTTGATGAATACCAAGATACTAACCGCACTCAATACGATTTGATTCGGATGTTGGTCACAAATAATGTTGACCCGAAAGAGTTTGATAAATGGCAAAATCGCTCGATTTTTGTGGTGGGCGATGTCGATCAATCTATCTACAGTTTTCGGATGGCAGATTATACCATCTTGCTGGAATTTCAAGAGGATTTCGGCGATGGTTTGTCTGACGAGAAAACTCAGACGATGGTCAAATTAGAGGAGAATTATCGATCGCGCGAAAACATCCTGCAAGCCGCCAACCACTTGATCGAACACAATACTGAACGCATCGAGAAAGTTCTGCGCCCGACTCGCGAACCCGGAGCTCCGATTGTGGTGTGGCGCGCTGACAACGAAATAGATGAAGCGCAATTTGTGGCAGGTCAGATTCAGTCCCTGAAGCGCCAAAATTCCGAGTACGAACACGGCAGCAACTTTGCAATTCTCTACCGCACCAACGCTCAATCTCGCTCCTTTGAAGAAGCGTTAATGTACTTGGATATTCCCTACAATATCGTCGGCGGCCTGAAGTTTTACGATCGCAAAGAAATCAAAGATATCCTAGCATACCTGCGGACGATCGCCAATCCCGACGATAGCGTCAGCCTCAAACGCATCATCAATACTCCCCGCCGCGGCATTGGCGACACCACATTTGGTAAAATCGAAGACGCTGCAACTCAATTGGGGATTCCGTTGTGGGAAATCCTCAGCGACGAATCTTCTGTAAATACTCTCGCAGGGCGATCGGCAAAAGCTATAATTAAGTTTGCCGCCATGATTAGTCATTGGCAACAAAAACTGGAAACCACGCCCGCTTCGCAAATTGTCCAAGGAATTATCGAAGATTCTGGTTACATTGACGATTTGAAAAACCAAGGAACCGAGGAAGCCGAAAATCGCATCGCAAACGTTCGAGAATTGTACAATGCGGTGATCCAATTTGAAGAACAAAACGAAGAACCAACGCTGACATCATTTTTAGCAAAGGCATCCTTAGCCTCAGATTTAGATGACTTGAAAGAAGACGATTCCCGCGTGTCGCTGATGACGCTGCACTCCGCCAAAGGCTTAGAATTTCCCGTAGTATTTTTAGTCGGAATGGAACAGGGTTTATTTCCCAACTTCCGCAGTTTGGACGACCCAAAAGCTATTGAAGAAGAACGCCGTTTGTGCTACGTTGGCATCACTCGCGCCCAGGAATTGCTATTTCTCACCCACACTCGCGAACGCCGCCTCTGGGGAGGCTACCGCGAACACTGCACCCCTTCGCTATTCTTGGGGGAATTGCCGACACATTTGTTAGCTGGAAGTACGAAGAAAACTAAGACTAGCAAAACGGCTGCATCTCAGGGAAAGACTAATAATTCAGCAGCTAATTCCGGGAGTTCTGAATCAGCAGAGTGGAAAACGGGCGAACGAGTTTTTCATCATGCTTTTGGAGTTGGAGAAATTACCCATGTTTTGGGAGTAGGCGATAAAACTAATCTGGCAATTAAGTTTTCAGGTTTGGGCCGCAAAATTATCGATCCGAGGACGGCTAAGTTGCAGCGAGTGTGATAGAAAAGACAAAACCCGCCGACGCGGGTTGAAGAAGACCCGGCGGTTGAAACCGCGTCTATACAGGCAAAACCTGCCTCCGCAGGTTGAAGAATGGGCGGTTAAAATGCGGTAAAAATTACGTTCTTTTCTTCAGTCCCTCTGAGCTCGGACATCGTTTGTGTAGACGCGGTTTCAACCGCCGTCTGCATCTCATAGAAAAGCAGAAATCAAAACATAAACTCTTATGTCTTACAGTCAATTTACGACAATCGGCAAGGTTAAAGAAGCCTTCAATCTTACAGTAGTCGAAGGAATCAGATTTTTGCCGGAAATCGAGCCGATCGCACCTGCAACCGCCTTGCAGACCATGCTGGAGACAAATTTGCCTTGGGCGATCGCCACCAGCACCGAGAAAGCCCGTTCTGAAGCCATTATCAACCCTGTTTTGCTGGAAGTTCGGAGGATTCTGAACCAACAAATCAGCGTGTTTTCGGGTGAGGAATTTAATGTTGATGTGGCTGTGGGACTGACAGGAGTTTGCGATTTTATCATCAGCCGTTCCCCGGAACAATTAGACGTTGAGGCCCCGGTAATTGTGATGGTGGAAGCTAAAAAAGGAGATTTGAAAGTAGGTTTAGGGCAGTGTATTGCTGAAATGGTGGCAGCCCAAAGGTTTAATGAAGCAAAAGGGCGATCGATCTCAGCCATCTACGGCAGCGTTTCCAGCGGCACAGCTTGGCGGTTTCTCAAGCTGGAAGGGCAAATAGTGACGATCGATCTTACCGACTATCCGCTACCTCCAGTAGATAGAATATTGGGATTTTTAGTGTGGATGGTGCGCGATAATTAGCATATATCAAATTTGCGTTAAAAATCCCCGATCAATCGGAGTCGGCAGTTTTAACCGAAATCTTCTCGCTTAACAGGCTCTCCGGCCTGTTCCACAATAAAATTCACTCTTTGTGGAACAGGCATCTTGCCTGTTCATAAAAGACTTATTAAAAATGAATCATGCAACATCTCATATCTTATTCGACTGCCTGAGATTCCACACGCCTGTATTTACCCGCCAAACGTTCTCGACGCTGGCGGCGGTTGTCAGCTTCAAATATGGCAATCGCTTCATCTAACTTCAAATTAAAAGCGTCAAGCTGTCGGCAGACTTCGCGGATATTTTCAACGTGTCGCTTTCTGGTTTCAGCATCGGGGATTCTAGGTTGTTGATTCATCGTAAGTTCCAATCCATTTTGATTTCTTGAATGCTTGCTGCTGAGGCATCGACAATGGCCTCTCCGTCTTCTATCGTTCCATACAGAAAGTTTAACGTATCCGCAGTCGCAGCGGGTTGAGATTCTGTCACCTGCTGCAAAAGCCTGTACAAACGATTGTAAGATGTTCTCAACCTTTCCTTAATATTGTCCAGAGATTCTAGTTCGGGGAGTGTTGCTTCTGTTTCCCCAAACTGCTGCATTAAAATATATTCTGTGGCAGTTGTTTCGTTGAGGATTTCCACTAGCCGTCGCTGCAATGTGAAAATTGTGTTCAGGATGTCATCAGGTAGCTTTGCCATTGTCCTTAATTTTTAGGGATAACAACTTAACACAATATATCAGAATGTTTGCTTCCTCTCATTTTAGTTTTAATCAAGAGCGATCGCACTCCTAATTTACCACCTTTCAACCTGACCAAAAGTATCTAGGTAACAATGCAATATGGTTTACTTAAGAGGGCGGGTTTTGCCTTGATACAGTCGATTATTTCATAAATTCTGAGCCCAAGCCGCCCCTACCGCAATATGGTTGACTTAAGAAATTCGTCAAAAAGCCTTAAGTAAACCGTATCCAGGTTACAATATTCCGCATCGATTCGTCAGGTCGCTTTCTTCAATCCTAAAATCTAGTATCTAAAATCGATTCACTTCCCTGCTTCGCCAATAACGCACTTCCATAAGCAGCCGCAGTCTGAACAGGAGTTTCCACAGGCACTTTCAAATACCGCTTTCTGATCGCACTCCAAACCAGATTTTTTGCGCCACCGCCAGCAGTATAAACCTTTGTCAAAGGAGTTGCACCCAACTCCTGCAATAATTGATATCCCCGCGCTTCAATCCGCGCGATGCTTTCTAGCAAACCATGCAGAAATTCCACTGATTCAGTGGGACGCGGTTCGAGTCTGGGCGGCAAATTCGGGTCATTAATTGGAAAGCGATCGCCCTTTTTCAACAATGGGTAATAATCCAGCAAACTCTCTTGCTTTGGATCGATTTGTGTGCTATAATTGTTTAACTCAGTATCAGTAAAAAAGTGTCGCAGCACCGCACCTCCCGTATTAGAAGCGCCTCCAACTAACCACAAATCGCCTAATTTGTGACTGTAAATCCCGTATCTCGAATCATCTACGCGGGTATAACTTAACAGTTTCACGGCTAATGTAGAACCGAGAGAAGTTACTGCTTCCCCCGGTGAATTGACACCGCTGGCTAGAAATGCTGCAATACTATCGGTTGTACCAGCATAAACTGTACAATGGCGGGGAAATCCGAAGCGATCGCCCAATTCGACTCTAACTTTCCCCACAGGCGTGCCCGGTGCGACAACTTGCGGCAATTTAGGCGTTACAGCGCCCGCAATTCCCTGGATAAGCCAATCGGGATAGCACAAAGTATCAACATCAAAACCGAGTTTTAAGGCATTGTGATAGTCGCTAATTCCTAATTTTCCGTGCAGCAAAAATGCCAGCCAATCAGCTTGATGCAGGAAATAAAGCGGGCTGGTAAACCCTCGAAAGTCTTGCCACCAGAGGAGTTTTGCCAGACTGGATGTAGCGCTTAATACTGTGTGGTTGGGTGGCGCGATCGCCCGCAACGTCTCTGTAACGGCTGCACCGCGCGCATCGTTGTATAAAATGGGTTCGCATACGGGTATACCGTCAGTATCGCACAGCATGACTGTGGAGGATGTGCCGTCAAGGGCGATCGCGCTTACTTGATTGCGGATTGTGGGGGGGATTTGCTCAATTACAGCCCACAGCGCATTTTGCCACACCGAGGGCAATTCCGACTGTCGATCGTTGGCAAAAGTGTATTCTGTCTCGCAATGGATTGTACCCTGGGAGTCGATGATTGTTGATCGAGCGCCCGTGGTACCGAAATCTATTCCCAAATAAAGATTCATTTGTCTAGATAATTTACAAAAAACTGCTGTTGACAGATCATCTCTTCTGCTGTTTTGAGAGAAATTAACTTCAAAAAACCTCGTAATTGTTCGCCTATCGAATAACTTTGTTTTCCCATCACAATTCCTGAATGATTCCTTCCTTGTTCCATGTAAGTTTTATGCAAATAACAGAAGTCTCCCACATTCAAAGTATAGATAACTCGCCCTTGTGATGTTGCCCAGATTAATTGCTCTTCATCGGTGCAACTGAGATTATTCGCTTCAGCAGTAGTAGATACATCAATCCCTGCATTTCGGAGCGCTTTGATTAAGGAGCGTTCGAGAATATCCTCATCTAAATATAAACGAATTTGGCTCAAGACTAACTCTCCCCTTTGCACTCACTAGCTAAGCGATCGTAATCAGCTTCTTCTGTCGCAATATCAGCATTTATCTGCTCTTGATTTGCGTAGTAGTAAGCGAGTGATCCATGAACTTGTGCTAAATTCAAGTGAGAAATTTCTGCAATAATTTCTTCTGGACTCATCCCCATTTTGTACCAAACGGCGATTCGTTGAACCGTGATTCTAGTTCCTGCGATGCGGGGGCGATTTCCACAGGTTTCTGGTGTGGAAACGATCAGAGTGCCAATATCAGTTAAAGTTGGCATATATTTGAATCTGAGGTTAAAAATTCTAACTTAATTATAGCATCAGTTTATTATCATTGGCAGTTGTTTGGGCTATTTAATACTGCAAGACTCTCATATTCTGCTTGTTCTGCCGCTAAATCAGCTTCTATTTCTGCTTGATTTGCATGATAATAAGAAAGTGCAGCATACACTTGGGCTAAGGTAAGATGATCTAAGTCTTTGGCTATTTCCTCAGCATTATTGCCTTGTTTGTACAACGCGGCAATTCGTCGCACGGATGTAGCAGTGCCTGCGATAATAGGGATGCCGCCGCGAAGTTGTGAATCGCGGGTGATCAAGGTGCCGATTTCTATAATTGTTGCTGTCAAAGTATTTTCTCCTTATTAATTGCTCTTCAAATGATATCTCTAACTTTGATTGGCATTTATTACTCATCCGCGTAGCAGGTAATGAAATGACGAAAAGCCGATAACTTCGTAAAAAAAGGTTCGATTAAAAAGACTTGACAAGGGGCTGAAATCGTTATAGATTACAGCTTACAGTTCTCGATGCGATAGAAGAACCCCCACCCATTCCACACCACCAACCCACCCCCACACAACCCCCACACAAGGGAGGTGGCCTTCTTGTGCTTGCTTATGAAATGTCAGGTCATCGTAATTCAACCATCCGCCTCTTTTTCGCCAACCGACACGATCGCCCAACTTACATTCAGTCTCTAAATCAACTTTACCACCAACTTCTAACCAGATTTTTTTCTGGACACTAAAGCCAAAGCGACCCTGACTGTATTTTACCCAAAGTTGGTCGATCGTGCGTAAATCTTCGCAAGGAAAATTATAAATTGATTCCTTATTCAACCAACCTTCCTTCTCCCGTCTAGCAGCTTTCAGCATCACCTTGAGAGTTTCCCGATCCGCCTCTTTCCATTTTCCTGCTGCTAATAAATCCCGCAGACGAGTATAGTCAACACCCCACGCCGATTTAAGCTGTACCGATACACTAGCAATTGTTTGTGGAATCGGTTCCCGCAAATAACTCAACCAATCTTTCATCGACTGCGGCCGCTTTTGCGCTTCCGATGCCATCCCCTTTTCTATTGCTAAACACACCCAATCTTTCACCCCAAAATCCTTAGCCGGTTTCAACGCCATATTTTGAAAATGTCGCTGTAAAGAAGGCGTTGGTGATTGCTTAGTTACCGCATAATATAAAGAAGCAGCCAAAGCATAAATATCAACCGTTGGTTTACCACTGCCTTCTAGTTGTTGTTCCCAAGGAGCAAAACCCGGATTGCAAGGATGCCTGCTGCTAATAACTGTCGGCATTAATTCACTGGCAATCCCAAAATCTATTAACACAGCTTGCCCGTTGGGACGCAACATAATATTACCCGGATGGGCATCGCGATGAACAATTCCGGCTTTATGAACATCGGTTAAAGCTTCTCCAATTTGGCGGATAATTGCCACTGCTTCCGTATCCGGGAGTCGCCCTTGCTGCTGTACGGTATACCATAAACTTTCCCCGACTACTAAATCCATTACCAAACAATGAATCCCCTTTTCCTCAAACAAATCGCTGACGCGGACAATTCCAGGGTGAGCGTTTTGGCACAGTTGCGCTAAGATTTGCCCTTCGCGGATGAAGCGGCGCACGTAGTTGGGATATTCGGGGTCATTTTGCAAAGTTCCATTGGGCGTTTTAATTACAACTTGATGGTTTAGTTGCAAGTGTGTTGCTGTGTAAGTCATGCCAAATCCTCCTAATCCGAGGATTTTTTCGATGCGGTACGGGCGAGTTTTGAGGATTTGTCCGGGTGTCCACAGCATGACTGGTTTTTGATATTATTTCTTATTCGTTAATAGTATCCTAACAGAAGACCGGGCGGTTGAAACCGCTTCTATACAAACAAAACCCGCCGACGCGGGTTGAAGACAGGGCGCTAAAATTACGTTATTTTCTTCAGTCCGCGTCGGCGGACTTCGTTTGTGTAGACGCGGTTTCAACCGCCGTCTTATCTTATCTTTGAGGCAGGGGTTAAAACCCCTGCCGGACACGGCATTGCCGTGTCCCTACTTAAACTTTTGTCCCACACTCAGGACAAAACTTATTACTCGAAACATTCTTCGCGCCGCAACTCGGACAATAAATCAACTCCGCAGATGGCAACGTGCTGCGTTCCGGCAAACCAACCATTTGAGCGTTACTCTTGCCCGGAACTACCATCGGATAGCAGTTTTCATCCCTCGTTACCTTCACGTTCATCAGCACAGGGCCGTTGTGAGCGAGCATTTCGCCGATCGCACCTTGCAACTCATCCGGCCGCGAAACCAGCATCCCCTTCACGCCGTAGGCCTCAGCCAGCATCACAAAATCCGGCATCCCCACAGTCATATTCGACGACGAATAACGCTCGCCGTAGAAAGCCTGCTGCCACTGCCGCACCATGCCCTGCCAGCCATTATTGATAATCACAATCTTGACATTAATGCCGTATTGTGCTAAGGTTCCCAACTCTTGAATATTCATTTGTATGCTAGCGTCGCCAGCAATACAAATCACCTGCTCGTTGGGTAGCGCCATTTTCGCGCCCATCGCCGCCGGCAACCCAAAACCCATCGTTCCCAAACCAGCGCTCGAAATCCAGCGGCGCGGCCCGTTGTTCAAGAATTGAGCCGACCACATTTGATGTTGACCCACATCCGTCGTGTAGTAAGCATCCGGCGCTTGAGTGCCCAACTCCGAAATCACCTCCTGCGGAGACAAAATCTCTGGGTAGTGAGGCACAACTAACGGATAATCCTGTTTCCAGCGATCGATCCTGTGCAGCCATTCCGCAGTTTGTCCGGGAGTACCCGAAACACCTGTTTCCCGACAGCGGCGCAGCAAATCAATCAAAACTTGCCGGACATCTCCGACAATCGGCACGTCTGGGCCGCGATTTTTGCCCACTTCCGCCGGATCGATATCGATGTGAATTACCTTCGCCCGCGCTGCAAATTCGTCTAATTTGCCCGTTACCCGATCGTCAAACCGAGCACCCACAGCAATCAACAAATCGCACTCGGTAACGGCAAAATTAGCGTAAGCAGTGCCGTGCATCCCCAGCATTTTTACAGACAAAGGATGGTTTTCATTAAAGGCACCTTTGCCCATCAGCGTTGTTGTGACAGGCAATTGGAACATCTCGGCGAGTTCCTTAATTTCCTCGTGGGCCCCGGCTGCGATCGCCCCACCGCCCACATAAAGCAAAGGACGCTTCGCTTCCTTCAGCAAATGAATCGCTTGATTAATCTGGCGGGGATTTCCCTTGACAGTTGGCCGATAGCCCGGAATTCTCACAGATCCGGGTTCTACGGGCACATACTCAAACTCTTCTAAACCTACATCCTTGGGCACATCAACCAACACAGGGCCCGGCCGCCCCGTACTCGCGATGTGGAAAGCCTCAGCGACAATTCGCGCCATATCTCTCGGATCGCGCACTACATAGGAATGCTTGACAATTGGCAGGGTAATGCCGTAAATATCAGTTTCCTGAAACGCATCAGTGCCGATCGCCGGACGGGGCACTTGACCGGTAATAATTACCATCGGGATCGAATCCATGTGCGCCGTCGCAATCCCCGTCACCAAATTAGTTGCGCCGGGCCCGGAAGTCGCGAAACAAACCCCAACTTGTCCGGTAGCGCGGGCGTACCCGTCGGCCGCGTGAGCAGCACCTTGCTCGTGCCGCACTAGAATGTGCTTGATCGCGCCCGTTTCTTCAGCGCGGTAGAGTTCGTCGTAAAGCGGTAGAATTGCGCCGCCGGGATAACCAAAAATATGCTTGACTCCGTGGCGGATCAAGCTGTCAATCAAAGCGAATCCACCCGTTGCACGCCTGACGGCTACTTTAGTTTTTAGTTGCACTGAATTTTCGTCCTCAAACTAATTATGATTTTTAATGAAAGCTTTTATACTACTTTAATCTCTACGATCGAACTCTGAGAATTTAATGGCGGATATTTTACAAAAAGTTTCGCGCTGGGGCGGTGTGCGATCGGACGATCGCCAAATTGTGGAACAGAAGAGGAAGAAAAGAAATAGAGGAAATCGCGGTTTCTCGATCGTTTTACCGGATCTGACGCTTGTAGAGCATTCGTCATTCGGAATTATACAAGAAAAACCATTGTTTCAGCAATTAAGAACGTCCTCACCATCAGGGCATTTGCTACGTCATATCGTGTCCGGTAAATTGAAAACTATAAGATGGGTTCGTAGTGCGGACTTGAGTCCGCTCTTTTCTTGCGGAGTTCAGTCCGCACGCGCGATCGGTTTTTGTTATAGTCATCGATCGTCCAGGATATTGTAGATCGATCGCCACAAGAAAGCCCTCTTCCTTCTTCCTTGTTCCTAATGACAGCAGAACTGATGGGTAATCGGCAATCAATGATGGGTAATCGGGAATTCTATCCGTTACATCCGTTACATCCGTTACACAATCCGCTGCCGAACTTCCCTCTGTCAACTCTTCACAGAGCATCCTTTAAGACTTTGCGGGTATAGCGCCAAGCAGCGATACCCATCAAGGCGACTAAAAAGCCCAAACTCATCAGCACGATCCGCAACCCTAGGTCATCGGAGCCCACGGCTTTGCTAACAGCATCCGTCAGCGGGCCGGTAATGGCTAAAGGCAAGCTGAGGGCAATATTAATCGCATTGTTCTCCAAGCCAAAGACTTTGCCCCGCATAGATTCGGGAGTTTTTTCTTGAATTAGGGCTTGCATCGGGCCGTTAATTAAGGAAGCGCCAAAACCGAACAGAGCACTCAATCCGAATCCCAGCCACAACTGTCTGGCGAAGGCAAACATTGCCAACACAAAACCCATCATCAAGAAACCAATTAACGGCAAAGGTTTGTGGTGCATTCGATCGCCCCAGTGCCCCAAAAAAGCCGCGCCGAAGACCATTCCGACTCCCGCAGCAGCCAGCAAAAACCCGAATTGAGTTTCTTTGAGACCTATTTTTCCTGAAAGTGCGATCGCCAGTACCTGAAGCGCAGCAAACACCGAATACAAAATCGTCAATTGTACCATCGCATTGCTAACAAGTCGATTGTGCTTCAAATAGCGCAAACCTTCCTTGAAGTCTTGCCAAGGATGGATGTTTTTTGCCTTACTGCCGACATGAGTTTCTTTGATCCGCATGGCATAGATTAAAGCGGCAGATATTAGGTACAACCCGCCCAGGAAAAACTCTTGAGAAGCTGATCCGTAGCTGTGTTTAATCCAAGTAAACACCGGTTCGCCGATCGTCATACCGATAATAATCCCACCCATTGTGGACGAAGCAAACAAAGCATTTGCCGACATCAGTCCCTCTCGCCCCACAGCCAGCGGGATGGCGGCAGCTTCTGCTGGAGCAAAAAATTGCGTTACGGTAGAGACCAAAAACGTGACTGTCAACAACACGACAAAAGTTTTGGGCAAAAACGGCAAACATCCAATCAACACGGCTCGAATCACGTTGCAGCCGATCAGCATTTGCTTTTTGGAAAAGCGGTCTACGACGATACCAGCGGCCGAACCAAATACGATCGCTGGCACCGTGTAGGCAATCATCACCATTGACAGCATGGAATTTTCAAAATTCTGCGCAGGTATGTAACCGCCTGTTTTCAGCAGAATAATCAGCAATACATAAAAAATCTTATCCGCCACTTGGGCTAACAACTGGCCCGTCCACAAGGCGAGGAAGGGGCGATTTCTCAGTAGGGCATCAAGCCCGCTGCGGTCAGGGGGAGGGCTGGCTGGGTGCATAGGAATATCTTAACTGACCGCTTCTGGCAATTATAGTTTTCAGCAATACGTGCAAATCTGACATGACGAGCGTGGAAACTTGTAAAACTCCTGTTTCCTACGTTCTTTTTCTGTTTTAGCAGATCGGCGGGGTCTCGGCTGCTGTTTTCTTCACTCTACCCCGATCGGTCGATCGATCGCCCACGTCCTGCCCCCATCCGAGAATATTGTGAAAAGTTGTCGTCCACGACATCGGGAGTACAACATAGGGTAATATATTTGACAAAATACTTGGTATTGGTTGTGATATTAAAAAGACATCTCCTAAAAAGCCTGTTTTGAACAGGCTTTCGGGCCTGTTCCACAAGAATTACGGGAGATGTCTAAAGATGTCACTCCGATTAAGTAATATAACGAAAGTAGTAATGTTAGGAGTGAGAAACTTGAAAAAGGTTGAAGCGATTATTCGCCCCTTTAAACTTGACGAAGTGAAAATCGCCCTCGTCAATGCTGGCATTGTGGGGATGACTGTTTCGGAAGTTAGAGGTTTTGGCCGTCAAAAGGGCATGACTGAACGCTATCGCGGTTCTGAGTACACCGTTGAGTTCTTGCAAAAGCTCAAGGTCGAGATTGTTGTGGAAAACGATCAAGTTGATATGGTAGTTGATAAAATTATCACTGCTTCCCGCACGGGCGAGATTGGCGACGGCAAGATTTTCATCTCTCCTGTAGAACAAATTATCCGAATTCGGACTGGGGAAAAGAACCTGGAGGCAATCTAAGATACTGGGGCATTGGGCATGGGGCATTGGGCATTGGGCATTGGTAATTGGTCATTGGTCATTGGTAACTGCCAACGAAAAACCTCTTTCCTGTTTAGTTCTGATACCAAGCGTGTCAATATCCAATGCCCCTATTTTTGCTTTTTGCCTCAGTTGGGGTTGACAATGTTCGCCAGTTGTGGTATTAGAGCTTGGAAAGCTCGGCCGCGGTGGGAGTGCGATCGCTTAATTTCTGGTGTCATTTCCGCAAAAGTCTGTTGCTGTGCCCGCACGTAGAAAATCGGGTCATACCCGAAACCTCCCGTACCGCGAGGACTGTGCAGGATTTCACCGTGGCAAATGCCTTCTACTTGCAGGGCAATTGTACCGTCGGGACGGGCCAGGGCGATCGCGCACACAAATTGTGCTTGTCGGTTTTGTTCGCTTCCTAATTCTGTGAGGAGTCGATCGATCCTGTCAGCATCGCTGGAACCGTAGCGTGCCGAGTAAATCCCCGGTTGACCGTCGAGTGCATCTACCATTAAACCAGAATCATCGGCGATCGACCATTCACCCATCGCCTTAGCAATTTCCGAAGCTTTCAAACAAGCATTAGCGATAAAAGTCTCGCCAGTTTCCTCTATTTCCAACTCTTCCGGTTTCAGTTGCAACTCCCACCCCAAATCCTGAAGATAAACCTGCATTTCCTTAACTTTGCCGGGATTGCTGGTAGCTACAATGAGTAATTTATTATTTGTCATAATTTCAATTAAAACTTACGCATAGATATTAACAAACATTTTGGGGAAATGGTTGCAGCAAAATTCCCAAAATCTAATCAAGCTGATTAATATAGTATTCTGTCTTCCGTAGGGTGTGTCGCCCTTAAAAATATCTGCATAAAAATCAACTTTTCGAGTGGCGACGCACCTTACACAATTGTTGAATAAACAAGTACCAACAATTATTGTGTATCAAGCTTTGTCAGGTGCGTCGCTTTAAGATTGTCTGTCGAATTTAGGGATTTTCAATGGCGACACACCTTACAAGACTTTTGATTTGTGAACAAGAAAGATTTGTTTTAACCGCAGAGGCCGCAGAGAACACAGAGAAGAAGAATGGAGAAATAAGTGATATCAAATCCGTTGAAATCGAAATTATTCATCTCTATCTCTTCTTTTCCTCTGCGACCTCTGTGGTCTCTGCGGTTAAAAACTCTAATTTTTATGCGCCCAACTTTTCGCCCAATTCAAGTTTTGCATCACTTCTTTCAAAGTCGCAGCTTCCGAATACAACCGCAACACCGGTTCAGTACCGCTAAACCGAATTAACAGCCAACTTCCGTCAGCTAAACGGAATTTGTATCCGTCAACTTTGTTGCAGTCTACAACTGCTTTGCCGGCTATTTCTGTGAGAGGTTGATTTTCCAACAAATCCAGCAAGCGCGATCGCTCGTCCATGTTTGCTAAGTGCAAGTCGATTCTGTCGTATGCTGAAGTAAAACCAGTCTCTTTTTGCAGTCGGCTATAGATATCGCTCAAATCTTCCCCGGATTTGACAACAGCTTCTAACAAATACAGCGCTGACAGCAAAGCATCCCGTTCGGGAATGTGCGTACCGTAGCCAATTCCCCCGGATTCTTCGCCGCCGACTAGGACTTGAGTGGTTAACATTCGATCGGCTATATACTTGTAACCGATCGGCGTTTCAAACAATGGTAAGCCGTAAAGTTCGGCAATTTTGGGCATAATGTCAGAACCGCTGACTGTTTTAATCACTTCCCCAGTAAACCCGCGCCGTTTGGCTAAATGTTCGATTAATATGGGAACTAGGATTTGTGAACTCAGAAAGTTGCCGCTAGAGTCAACGGCTGCTATTCGATCGCTATCTCCGTCAAATACAAATCCGATCGACAAACCAGAGCTTTTTCGCTGGTGAGTTCGCATCACCCGAAACAACTGCGACAGGTAGCGCGGCAAAGGTTCAGGAGCACCGCCACCAAACAACGGATCGCGATCGCTATTGACTTCATGCACTGGAACTTCTAAGATTTGTGCTAATCCGCCGGCTGCCGCACCGTGCATCACATCTACAAATACTGTAATTTTGTTAGAGGCGATCGCATTTTTAATCGCCTCAATATCCACCATTGCCCGTAACGTTTTGCAGTAAGCAGGCCAAGGATTGAAAATCCCCAATTTGCCGACAGTTGCTGAAATTAGGGCCGGATGATCGAGTTTTGCTTCTATTTGTTGAGTCACTTCTGGCGAAACTGAACCGCCAAATCCGCCCTTGACTTTTAACCCTAAATATGCGCCGGGATTGTGGCTGGCTGTCAGGACGATCGCGCCCAAAGCATTTAATTGTTTCGCAGCCAAACTAAAAGCCGGAGTTGGAGCGAAAGAATCACTCAGCAGCACGTCAAATCCTGCGTTCTGGACGGCAACAGCCGCTTCGAGGGCAAATTCTTCAGCCAGAAATCGGCGGTCGTGACCGACAATTACAGTACCGCTGGTTGCATCATTGCCGCCGGTTTGTGCGAGAACTTGTGCCGCTAGAGGAGCTACTAACGCCACGCGATCGAAGGTAAAATCGTCAGCAATAATGCCGCGCCAGCCATCTGTACCGAATTTAATAGGATTCATTTTTAGTCACAAGCCATAGGTCACTTGTCTATTTTATGGGCTTCAGCAGTCGATCGTCACTAGAATTAGCCTGCACTTTGTCGCCGAGAAATTGTAAGGTGCGCAATGCGCACCCTACGATGTGCTACTAACTAAAAGAATGCCGGTTGGTGGCGGATCAAATTCAGGAATTCTTCGCGAGTTTTTTGTTCTTCTTGAAACACTCCCAACATCGCACTTGTCACCGTCCAAGCACCGGGTTTTTGCACGCCCCGCATCGTCATGCACATATGGCTGGCTTCCATAACTACAGCCACTCCCTGCGGTTCCAATATTGTCTGAACTGCTTCGGCAATTTGGCGCGTTAAACGTTCTTGTACTTGCAATCGGCGGCTGTACATCTCGGCAATTCTGGCTAATTTGCTCAATCCCACTACTTTTTGATTGGGAATGTAAGCGATGTGAACTCGGCCCATAAACGGCAGCATATGGTGTTCGCACATACTGAATACGCTGATGTCTCGCACCAGTACCATTTCGTTGTGGCCTTCGTCAAAGATCGCGCCGTTCAGGAGTTCTTCGAGGGATTGACTATAACCGCTGGTCAGAAACCGCATTGCTTCTGCTACCCGCTTGGGAGTTTTCAGCAATCCTTCGCGTTCGGGGTCTTCTCCTACTCCCAGCAGCATTGTCCGAACGGCGGCCATCATCTCTTCCTGGCCTACTTCTGAGGGTAAGGACACCTGGGATTCTTGACCGTGGGAGGAATTGCGATCTGGTCGAGTGCTGATGCGCGGGGCGTTGTTGTCTGGGGTTTCTAACAGTTTCATGCTGTCAGTCGAGATTGAGTTCGAGCCATTGGAGCCGTTGGAAGATGCAATTGTCATAAAAAGTTGGTGTGAGGGTGAATCTATTTTCGATTTTCGATTTTCGATTTTCGATTGGGGATAGAGCTATCTATTTTCGATTGGGGGATAGAGCTATCTATTTTCGATTTTCGATTTTCGATTGGGGATAGAACTAGAGATTCAAAGATTGTTGAATTCGAGAAAAATCTAGCAGTCTAAAATCTCAATTTCACCAAAGCACAGGGGATTTAAGCCCCCGCCTTTAGGTGGATTGTTTTTAGGCTGGGGCTTAAATCCCCTACCTAAAAACTTCGCTGTCAACTGTCAACTGTCAACTGTCAACTGTTAAAGAACTCCGGCGTTGGACATGAGGGTGATTTCTTCAATTACTGCACTTGCCGGCAATTGAACTGCGTGCAGGATTGATTGCGCTACGATTTCTGGGGTTAACATGGCAGTGCGATCGAAGTCGGCTTGCACTGTGTCTGTGTCCCACATAGAAGTGTTCACAGAACCTGGACAGATGGCTGTGACGCGGATTCCGCTCGCTCGTTCTTCGGTGGCTAAGGTTTTAGACAAAGCCATGAGACCGAATTTGCTGACGCAGTAGGCTCCCCAGTTGGGGAAGACTTGGCTACCGGCGATCGAGGAAACGTTGATGATGATTCCAGATTTTCGATCGCGCATTCCTGGCAAAATTCCTAAAATACACTGCCAGACGCTAGTCAGATTCAGGTCTATAACGTTCTGCCAGTCAGTTAGGGACGTTTCCGTCAAGGAGCCGGTGTAGCCCATCCCAGCGCTGTTGACCAGGATATCTACAGGCCCGAATTGAGAGGCGATCGCGCTGATGCCGCTTTGCACTTGCTCAATTTTTGCCAAGTCTAAGGGATAAGCTTGTGCTTTCACTCCAAATTCTCTGGCTGCTGCGACAACGGCTTCTAAGTTTTCTGACTCTCGGCTAACTAAAGCTAGATTTATGCCTTCAGCAGCGAACGCTAGAGCCGTCGCTTTGCCAATACCGCTGCTCGCTCCGGTAATCAGAGCCTGCTTTGTTGTCGTCGCATTGTTCATTAATTTTCCTGATACTTTCGATCGGCAAATCTTTAAAGCGTTGCAGCCTGCTTCGGCAAATTAGCAAGCTGTTGGCTGCGGGTGATAACAGTTAATTACGAAATTAACATTAAGAACTGTTAAGCCGGTCTCACCTGAAAAATTATAACACTGCTGACAGATTCGCAGAATTATCGGTTGCGAGTTATGAGTTACTCGCTTGAAGTTAAGAGGTTTTTGACTCATAACTCTGTGCTCGATCGGCTCAAGCAGCAATTTCAGTGAACACACCGATGTCCCGAAACTTTTGATACCGGAGTTGCCGGCGCTGCTGGCCAGTGAGCTGACTTAGTTCTGCTAGATTTTCCAACAAAGCTTTTTTGAGCAGAGAAGCAGCTTTGAGGGGGTTGGAGTGAGCGCCACCAACGGGTTCGGGCACTATCTGATCGAGAACGCCGAGGTTTTTCAAATCCCAGGAAGTAATTTTGAGGGCTTCTGCGGCCAAGTTAGCTTTGCCAGAGTCTTTCCAGAGGATGGCTGCACAAGCTTCAGGCGTGGCGACGGTGTAAACGGAATGTTCTAGCATCAACAGCCGCTCGCCGACGCCGATACCCAATGCGCCACCGGAACCGCCTTCGCCGATGACGGTGCAGATAATCGGAACATCCAGGCGAAACATTTCTCGGAGGTTACAGGCGATCGCCTCTCCTTGTCCAAGCTGTTCGGCTTCTAAGCCCGCCCAAGCCCCCGGAGTGTCGATAAACGTGAAAATTGGCATTCCGAAGCGATCGGCGTGTTCCATCAACCGCAGGGCTTTGCGGTAGCCGCCGGGAGCCGCCATCCCGAAGTTGCGGGCGATATTGTCTTTGGTGTCGCGCCCTTTTTGGTGGCCGATGATGACTGTGGGACGCCCGTCTATGCGGGCAATTCCGCCGACGAGGGCCGGGTCGTCTCCGCCGCGTCGATCGCCGTGGAGCTCGATCCACTCGTCGCTAATTGCCTGAATGTAATCGAGGGTACTGGGGCGGCGCGGGTGACGGGCGAGTTGCAGCCGCTGCATGGGGGACAAGCTGCTGAAAATTTCTTGCCGCAGTTGGGCGGAACGAGCTTCGAGTTTGCGAATTTCGTCGGTGACATCGACGCTGTTTTCTGCGGCGAGTTCGCGAATCTGGTGAATTCGGGTTTCGAGTTCGGCCAGTGGTTTTTCAAAATCTAGGAGTAGTGGTTTGCGGTCTGAGTTGGGCACGCTGATAATTTCTATAGGTTTTAACGTTTAGTCGATCGACTATTTTCCGACTATTTTCCGACTATTTTCCGACTATTTTCCGATCCTACCGTATTAGAGGATGCTGAAAAACAGTTGAAAATTGGAATTTTTGAGTTTTAAATTTTGCTTGATATCAAATTCCGCAATATCGGAATTATACTCTCGAAGCTGAACTTGGCGATCGGGCTGCGAGCCGAAAAATATTATTCCGATTCAGACACAACAGTCAACAGTCAACAGTTTAAATTTTAACTTTAACTGTTGACTGTTAACATCAAAATTACATTAATAAGGGTCGGAAACCGTGTTTAACTGAAATTTCACCGATTTGCTCCATCTTTTCCACAGTAATTTGATTCCGTCCCCAAGAAAAATTGGTATACATTTTTTCAAATTCCAGCAGCATTGATTCGGCAAAACAGGCAAACAACTGCCGCCCCGGCACATCCATATTGACAATCTTCATGATTTTCCACTCAATATCGAGGGAATGCTCCACAATGCCACCATTGAGTACATAAATTTCGGGATGCTGAACCTGAGTTGCCAGATTTTTCGGATAGCCACCATCAATCAATAAACAAGGTTGCTTCAATGTCTTGGGGTCAATTTCTACTCCCTTTGGCATACTAGCAACCCAGACGACAATATCAGCTTGGGGCAGGGCTTCTTCCAAATTCATAATTTTGCCTCGTCCCAATTCCGATTGCAAATCTTGCAAGCGTTCTTTGTCGCGGGCAATTAGCAACAATTCTGCTACATTTGTTTTAACATTCAGCCAGCGACACACAGCACTGCCAATATCACCTGTAGCACCACAAACAGCCACAGTAGCTTTTGAAAGTTCAATCCCCAATTTGGGGGCTGCTTCTTCTACTTGGCGGCAGAGGATGTAAGCCGTGTGGGTGTTGCCTGTTGTGAAGCGTTCAAACTCCAACTTGAGATTGCGAATTTGCTTAATTTGCTGCAAGTTGAAGGTCTCAAAAATGATCGAAGAAAAGCCACCTAAAGCAGTGATATTAATCCCGTTTTTTTGAGCGTGTGCCATCGCATTAAGGATTTTGCGAGTGGCTGCTTTAATCCGACGAGTGGCTAGCATTTCTTGCAGAAAAGAGGATTCCACATAGCGGCCTTCTATTTTTTGCCCGGTAATGCTAGTGACAGTGATATGGTCAACTATCTGCGGCGGCGCGCTGCACCAAAAGTCTAGACCTTGATCGGCGTATTCTGGATAGCCCAGCTCGTTAGCTACTGATTGGGCGTGTTCTAAGCTGGTTAAGTGACCGATTAGACCAAACATTAAGTTGTCAAATGAAGGAAGATTGAAGAAGGAAGGAAGTTCGGCAGCCGATTGTGTAGCGGATTTAACGGATGTAACGGATATAATTCCCGATTACCCATCATTGATTACCGATTACCCATCAGTTCTGCCGTCATTAGGAAGAAGGAAGAAGGAAAATTAAAAATTATATTTTTAATTGTTTTTCCCATTCCTTATTTCCCAATTAACTAGGCTGCGAGGCCTTGTGCTGACATCCGCATGATGTCGCGGTTGCTAAAACCAATATTGCCCAGGGCTTCGCCGTAGGCAATCATAAAGTCTTCGATTAAAGCGTCTTTTTCCATTCCCAAAACGCGGGCATCGTCTGCGACAGCGTTTAGCAATCTCCAGATGATGGGCAAGTTTTGACGGTTGGCCGCTTCGAGTTCGGCTTTGGATTCCTCAAAGTGAGCTTGCAGCCAGACTTCCCCAAAGTTGAGGTGGCTGTATTCTTCTTTGACTACGCCTTCGGTGATTTTGCGAGCAAAGTCATCGGCGACGGGGATGTAGATGTTGTAGGCTGCGATCGCAAAACACTCGATAATTAGTGATTGAATCAGCAAGCAAGTTACAATCTCACCGGCTGCCGCTGCCGTTTGGAAGTTTCCGTGCAGTTGGGAAAAGAACTGCTTGGCAAATTCCATGTCTGGCGTGACTTTGAGATTCCGGCCACAAGCTTGGAAGCCTTTCTTATGGCGGTTTTCCATCTTGGACAAGCCAATTAACTCTTCTTTTTTGTCAGCCAACATTTCGGCCAGTGTCAAGTAATTGTCATGAGCTTCTTGCTCGCCTTCAATCACAATGGCGTTAATGCGGCTGTAAGCGTCTTTGTAGGTTTCGGTTTGAAAGTCAATTGCTGGGCAGGCCTCAAGCTGGGGCATAAATATGTCGTCTCCTGATTGTTATTGAGCAAATACCAAGTAGAGTTTTGGATGTTAAGACAATGATACAGTTACTTGAACTTTACTTAAGTCATCAGTCTGGTTAGCTAGGCTATTTCCAGCCCTCGCTCTCTCGGTACTTCGATTTAACGGCGGGTTGTTGAATTTACACTCTACCCATTTTCAACAATCAACTTGCCAATTGTGTGAGAATTTGGGGGGCGATCGGGTTTGAGAGCCTCACAAGCTTATTATTTTAGGTTAATTCACAAGTTTATGGGTAAATCCTTTGACAGGTCTCAAGCATTGGAAGTGCTGAGTTTTGTTTTGTTACTGGCGGGGGCTGGGCTGGTGCTGCTGCCGCTGGCTGCTGTTTTTTTGGTTTCCATATCACCATCTGGTGTTGGTGTCAAGGCCACAGGCTTGACTTTGGCGAACTATCAGGAAGCTTGGCGACGGGGAAATTTTTTGTTGGCATTCTTTAATTCTACTCTAGTGGCGATCGCAGTGACTGGTTTTCAGGTAGTGACTTCTGCTTTAGCCGGTTATGCTTTGGCTCGGCTGAAGTTTCGGGGGCGACAAGCCCTAGTTTTGGTGGTTTTGGCGACACTGGTGATTCCGTTTCAGCTTTTGGTGATTCCGATTTTCATGGTTTTGAAGTGGGGGCATTTGCTGAATACCTACGGGGCGCTGATTTTGCCCACGGCGGCCAACGGTTTTGGGATTTTTCTGCTACGCCAGTATTTTATGACAATTCCGGTGGAGTTGGAGGAGGCGGCAATGCTGGATGGGGCTAACCGCTGGCAGGTTTTGTGGCAGGTGATGTTGCCTTTGGCCCGCCCTGCTTTGGTGACACTGTTTTTGTTTACGTTTATTGGAGAGTGGAACGATTTATTTAAGCCACTGGTGTTTACGACGCGGCCGGAGTTGCGGACTGTACAGTTGGTTTTGGCTGAGTTTCAGGAACAGTTTACCAGCAGTTGGCCGTTGTTGATGGCGGCGGTGGTAATTGGGACTGTGCCGGTGGTGTTGTTGTTTTTGGTTGGTCAGCGGCAGTTTATTCGCGGGATTGCGGCGACGGGAATTAAGAATTGAGTTTGGGTTTGGAGCAAAATTAAGTTGGTAGTGAGGACTTCAGTCCTCTGTTGGGATTAAAACTCAAAAATGACTGAAGTGCTTGCTACAAAAAAATATGTCATTGCCGACAAAGTGAATCTATGCAAAAGCTGGGCTGGTTTTTATTGATTGCATCTTTTGTGCCCTGGCTGGCAATCTTGTTTATTGTGCCGTTTCTGCCGCTGAGCGTCGCGGAAAAAACTACAATTGATGTCATTCTAGCTGTTGGGGCCGAAGTGTGCTTTTGGCTGAGCGTGGTAATTTTGGGGAAAGAAGTCGTTACTAAATATCGGCGTTATTTGAGTCCCCGCTATCTTTGGAAAAAAATCAGAAGTTTCAAGCGAAAATAAGCATGATTTAACGCAGATTTGGTTCGATCATTCGGAATGCAAGTCCGCAGACAGAAGCACTAAAGTCCTGAGTACGAACCTCAGTCAATAGACAAGATTGCAGAAGTCTGATCTCGATAGAGAAACCGCAGATATCAGGCAGATCAACACAGATTGACGCAGATGATTTCAGGGTATTTTTCGATTTTTGCAATCTTGTCTAGGGTTGACCTATTCGCTGAAAATAAGGTTCGGTCGATAGGAATGCGAGTCCGCAGAAATCAGGACTGAAGTCCTGACTACGAACCCAGGTCAAGGTTGAGCTATTCGCTGATAATTTGCAAACGAATAGAGCGTTCTCCGTCTCCGAAATCCACTTCAATCTTTTCTCCCGAAAGACTGTCCAAGCATCCCAAAAGTAAGCGCAAATTTGGTGTGCTTGCTCCTGTATCCACGTACAATCTATCAGCCAAACTGCCTAAACGCTTCCAAACAGTGTAGAGTTTGACTACAGTTTGTTCTAGCAGTGCAGCTTGTTTTACAACGTCGGCTGTCGTTCCCAAACAGCCAACTCGCAAAGACTCTTCTAAAGCCATTTCCATGTCTAAGTGAGACTGGTTGAGAGCTTGCACTTGGGCGGCAGCGTCGAGATATTTCGATAAGTTCTTAGCGTCGGAAGTTAGTTGTTTGACGGTATCTACGTCGGGATTTTCTGCTACTTCTTTCTGAATTTCGCTTTGGTGAGATGGGGAGAGTTTCTCCATTTCTTTGACTAAAGGAGCGAGATAGCGAGAAGGAAGAGAACCGCTAGATGCTTTTTCTTTGACTTCTTCTGGCAATAATTCTGAGTTCATTGCCATCCATTCGTCGGATAGTTGTTTGACTTCGCGGCGGGTGATGCGATCGCCCTTTGATGCCGCATCTGTTACCATTTGCTGTACTTCTGGAGATGCTTTGGCGGTTTCTACAAAAGCTCTTTTGCTGAAGTTTCTAATCGAATCTGGGTCTAAATCTCCTTGATCGATCAGAGTTTCGGCACTTTTAGCTAATTCTATCAAAGAATAGGCTTGACTTTTGCTGATTTCTCGTTCTTTTAGCCAGTTCAAGAAGCCGGTACCGCGTCCGTCGCCGCCTTTTTTTTCTCTGTCTCGAACGGTTCGGAGAATGCGTCCGCGCCAGATGTCGGTTTGTAAGTCGAAACGATCGCACACTTTCCAGGCATTGTCAACCTGATTGTCAAAATCGAAGTCTGGTATTTGTTCGTCTTCTGGGTCTGGTAATTGGAAATTGATATCGGTCAAGCCTTTGAGGGCTTCGGCAAGTTCTGCGGGAGATTGGGGGACTTCAGCCATTAGGAGAAAATTGTGTAGAGCGACAGCCGGTTTAATTGGGAATTTGCACAATTTGAGATTTGAGACGCTATCTGTAGTAGTAAGGTGGGCAAGGCTGACACTACTGATAGAGTTTTTGTGCAGGTTATATCATTATTGCACGATGAAGGGCGATCGGCTTCAACGGCTTTGCTAACGGGCGATAATTATCTAACTGTCATTGCGAGCTCTTAGCGAAGCAATCTCAGAGGCTTCAACGCAGACACAAAAATTATGATTACGTATTTGTGATTGCGACCTGTCGGTGGTAATCTCAAGTCCCTGCGATTGCTTCGCGAGGACGCTCTCTTCGGACATCATTACCTAACTGTCATTGCAAATGTACCCGCGAAGCAATCTCAGAGGCCTGAATGGCGATCGAAAAATTATTATACTATGTTTGTAATTGCGACCTGTCGGTGGGAATCTTAAGTCCCTGCGATTGCTTCGCTAAGATGCTCTCTTCGGACATGATTATGTGTTTGTCATTGCGAGCGTCCTAGCGAAGCAATCTCAGAGGCCTGAATGGCGATCGAAAAATCATAATTACGTCTTTGTCATTGCCAAGTTGTGCGTGGTAATCTCAAGTCCCTGCGATTGCTTCGCTAAGAGCTCTCTTCGGACATAATTACCTAACTGTCATTGCGAGCGTCCGCGCGAAGCAATCTCAGAGTCTATAATATAAGCTAAAGACTCATCCTTTGATCGACAGTTATGAGCAAACAATATTATGTGTACATCATGACGAATCAGCATAACAGGGTGATCTACACAGGTGTAACCAGTGATTTAAAGAGAAGAGTTTACGAACACAAAGAAAAGTTAATAGATGGATTTACTAAAAAATATAATATCACGAAGTTAGTTTACTGCGAAATTTTTGAAGATGTATATGAGGCGATCGAGCGATAAAAACAGATTAAAGCTGGTTCTAGGCAAAAGAAAGTTGATTTAGTTAATAGTATAAACAAAAAATGGCAAGATTTGTATGAGGAATTGTGAAAATTTTGTTTTTCGGGTTTGGGTTGGCTATTTTAAGCTGCTGCGATTGCTTTCCTACCCTACGGGAACGCCTACGGCGAACGGAGCGCTAACGCTAACGCTTCACTCCGTTGCGCTCGCAATGACACACAATTTCAAATTGTTATTGTTCGCGTTCGTGTCTCAATCTCAATCCGTTACGATTGCTTCGTTACGATCGCAATGACATTTAAAACTACAACGGCGATACTCGATCGCGTTCCACCTCATCGTGGAGAGTCGTTTTTCCATCCACATTGATGTCATCATCGGACGGATTTTCCGGGCGGGAGGGCTTCCTAAAGCGATCGCGAGTCGAAGCAATCACCACATACAGCACCGGCACGATAAACAGACTCAAGAAAGTAGAAACAACCATCCCCCCCGCGATCGCATTCCCTAGCGATTTGCGGCTCGCCGCCCCCGCACCTTCCGGGTTAATCAGAGGAGTAATACCCAAAATAAAAGACAGAGAAGTCATCAAAATCGGTCGCAAACGCTCCGTGGCCGCCTCAACTGCTGCCTTAGCAATTGGATATCCCCGCTCCCGCAACTGATTAGCAAACTCCACGATTAAAATCGCATTTTTACTAGCCAATCCAATCAACATCACCAAACCAATCTGGCAATAAACATCATTCGCCAAACCCCGCAACGACTGAGCCAAGAGCGCACCTAAAATCGCCAGAGGCACCGACAGCAAAATAATGAAAGGATCGACATAATTTTCATACTGAGCCGCCAAAACCAAGAACACAAAAATTAGGCCCAAACCAAAAATAATTGGAGCTTGACCCCCCGACTCAATTTCTTCTAAAGAAGTGCCAGACCATTCGTAGGCAAAACCTGCTGGTAAAACTTGAGCCGCGACCTTTTCCATCGATTTAATCGCCTGTCCCGAACTCGCTCCCGGAGCCGGAGAACCCGTAATTTCAATTGACCTATATAAATTGTAGTGATTAATAGTTTGCGCTCCCACCACCGGAGTTAGCTTCACTAAATTGCTCAAAGAAATCATTTCATTCTTTCCAGAGCGGACGTACAATTTACCAATATCTTCAGGGTTATCGCGAAACTGTTTATCCGCCTGAACGTACACCCGATAATTGCGCTGCTCCAGATTAAAATCGTTCACGTACTGCGAACCCAGAGCCGTCTGTAGCGTACTGAAAATATCATTGAGAGAAATATCCAAAGCCTTAGCTCGATTGCGGTCAACCTCCACAATTAACTGAGGCGTATTCGCAGCAAACGTACTAAATACCGCCTGCAATCCCGGTGTCTGATTTGCCTGCTGCAAAATTCCACCCATCGTCTGAACCATCGCATCTAAACCGCTGTTACCTTTGCGGTCTTGCAATTGAAATTGGAAGCCTCCAAATTGACCTAAACCTTGAATTGCCGGCGGATTCACCGGGAAAATTCTAGCTTCGGGAATCGCCATAAGCTTACCCCGCAAGCTGCCAATAATCGCTTGTACAGTTTGACTTTCTCCGCGACGTTCGCTCCAGGGTTTAAGCGTAGTAAAAATAATACCTTGGTTAGATGTGCTACCACTAAAACCAAAGCCTCCTACTGCAAAAGTCCCTACAACTTCAGGAAGTTTAAGAATTTCTTGCTCAACTTCATCCATCACTTTGCGAGTGTATTGCAGCGAAACTCCTTGGGGGCCTTGAATAATTGTTAGAAAATAGCCCTGGTCTTCCTCTGGAATAAATGCTGTCGGTACTGATAGATAAAGCCAAGCTGTGAATCCCAGAGAAGCGATGAATAGGAGGGTGACTATGGTTTTAATTCGAGTTAGAAATATTAAAGATTGCCGATATTGCCGCTGCATCCAATCGAGAAATCCATTAACGCGATCGAACACCCAACCAATCGGCCCCCCAAACTTCGGCCCTCGCCGCAGTAATATAGCTGCCAGTGAAGGCGTGAGGGTAATAGCCATGAAGGTAGAAAGAGCGACTGAAAAAGCAATTGTCAGGGCAAATTGTTTGTAGAGCGCCCCCGTAGTTCCGGGGAAAAATGCCACTGGTATAAACACTGCCATCAACACTAAGGAAGTCGCAATTACAGCGCTAAAAAGCTCCCGCATTGACTCGAAAGCTGCTTGGCGGGCATTCATACCTTGGCGAATCAAACGGTCGATATTTTCTACTACAATAATAGCGTCATCAAC